>CANQFX010000092.1 GCA_947600015.1 uncultured Bacilli bacterium | reverse complement strand
AATTGATTCGACGGATGAAGTGTTAACCAAGAATGCAGTTGCGAATGGTGATACATTAATTCTAATTACATTTAATCCAAAAACGTTAAATGCTACTATGATTTCTATTCCTCGTGATAGTTATGTTCCTATTGCTTGTTGGTCAGATCGAGCAGAAAATAAAATTACACATGCTGCGGGTTATGGAACGGATTGTATGATGAATACCATTGAGGAATACTTTGATGTAAATATTGATTACTATGCTAAAATTAACTTTAAAGGATTAGTAAAACTTGTCAATGCTGTTGGTGGTGTAGAAGTAGATGTACCAAAACAACTTTGTACAGATGACTCCTCTCGTGGTGATACGATTTGTATTAATGCAGGACATCAAACCTTAAATGGAGAGCAAGCTTTGGTATTTGCCCGAAACAGACACGATTTAGCCAATGGAGATTTTGGACGAGCACAACATCAACAAGAAATCGTTATGGCCCTTGTCAATAAAATGAAAGGGATTACGGAAGTTTCTAAGTTTATGGAAATTTTAAATACGATTTCTAATAGTTTGGATACCAATTTAACGACAAAACAAATTCTATCTTTCTATAATATCGCAAAAGATATTATTAAGAAGAGCTTATCCGCAGATGAGGCAGATTTAGTTAATATTCAACAGTTATATTTAGAAGGTACTGGGCAAATGATTTATGATGAAAGAGCTCGCATGGTTTTATGGGATTATATTCCAAATAAAAACAGTGTAAAGGATATTATTCGTGCCATGAAGGAAAATTTGGAGTTAGTAGAACATGAGGAAGTAACCGAATTTCATTTTTCTATTAATGAACCATATGAAAAAGAAGTGATTGGTAGCGGTCCATATAAATCAGGAAATGCCTATTCCCTACTTCCAGACTTTACTGGAGACTCAGAAGCAACTGCCCGAGCAACGGCAAGTCGACTAGGAATTAGTGTTGTTTTCAAAGGAACTGGTGGTTATGTTGTTTCACAAAGTCAACCAGCTAATCGAAGATTGGATAAAATTAAAGGCAGTATTGTCTTAACTCTATCTGGTAGTGAAAAAGATACAACAAAAGACGATAAAAAAGATACTCAAGATACAGAGGATGATGATCAAATAGAAGATTCTGATTCAGAGGAAAAAAAAGACCCTGAAGCAGAGGAATCTAATCAAGGCTCTGGGGGCTCAGTTGTACCAGAAACTCCTCCTGAACCTGTGCCTGATGAATAAAATAATAAAGGAGCTGAGTGGAAATGAGTCATTTCTATTTAGCCCCTTTTATTTATTCTATAATTTTATATGGATTATCAGGAGTGCCTTCACCAGTTACTTGGGTGTTAGAAGTAAGATTTACAACTGGTCGTACACCATATCCACCATATACATTATAATCTAAAAATACCCCGTTTGAAGATACATTCCAAACATAAGCATAACCTCCATAGAAAAAAGAGGGTGACATCGTCCAATAATTAGAACCTGTTAATAAATAATATCCACTAGTTGTATCATGATACTCTCCTCCGGCATATGCCACTTCATCTAGTGTTATTAAACCTACTGGGTACTTTAATTTTTGGTTTGCTACGGTAAACTTATCATTTTCGTTGCATTCTAAACTTGGCGTTCTATTTTCATTGTAATAATTTCTATCATATGCTCCATAATATATATTACTTCCTAATATTCTTGAACTTCTGTCGTTACAGAAGAAACTATCATCTAGATACATACTATAACTTTTTCCTTTTGAATTCCTGTTATTTTTTATATTTTCTTCATACCAACTATCTACCTTTGTTTTTATTGTGCTATCTTTTGTATCATTATCATATTTATATCCCACATATTGCGCTTGATTAGAATTACTATTATATGCTTGTGTACCTATTTGCGTTTCGGTTCCTGTATTATTACATTTGTTATTTGTTGGCTTACCATTATATATTATTCTTATTCCTCCTATTTCGGTAGTTCTGATAATTTTCCAACAAAAGTTAGCAAATATTATATTATTGTCCACTACACCACGATAATAATATATTGGGTAGTCATTATTTTTAGTTGTATGCAATTCATATATTCCTTTTCCATTCGTATTAGATGATCCCGAATGGAAATCTATTCCATTATTAGATTCTACATACTCACTTTTGATATTATCTAACACAGAATTACTTTTAATCTCATTAAATAATATTTTCTTTTCTTGCTCTTCTGGTAATGAAGGTTGCACTGTTTTTACTGGTGTTATTATAAATGGTGTCTCTTTACTTCCATTACCACTTGAATACTTCGTACCTTGTTTTAATGATATGACGGGACGAACACCATAACTTAAGAAAACATAGTTACTACTAAGATTGCCATTTGCCCCAACATCCCAAACATAAGCATAGTTACTAAAACTGTAAGGAGACATTGTCCAATATAGTTGATTGGTATATAAATAATAAGTATCATTTGTTATATTATATACCCCTCCTGCATATGATACTTCATCTATCGTTATCAGTCCTACTGGATATGTTAATTTCTTATTTGCCACCATGAATTTATCATCTTCTTGTGGGCACTCCAAATTTGGCATTTTATTTTCATAGTTTCTTTTATATGATCCATAATATATTAAACTACCTGTTTGACTTGTTATACTCCTGTCATTGCAAAAAATATTATCCTCTAAATAGTTTGTATAACTTATTTCATTATTATCTTTCTTTTCATCAATATTTGTTTTATACCAATCCTCTACTTTTGTTTTTATCGCACTGGTAACAGTATCATTATCATACTTATATCCTACATATTTAGCATTATTATCACTGTTATTATAAGCTGATGTTAGCAATTGAGTATTTGTCCCTGTAGTATTTGTACATTTTCCATCATCACTGGGTTTTCCATTATAGATTAGTTTTACACCACCGGTTTCAGTCGTTCTGATTATTTTCCAGCAGTACTCTGCGAAAATTACATTATTATCTGTTACAGCTCCCCTATAATAATATATTGGGTATTCATCATCTTTAGTAGTATGTAATTCATAGACTCCCTTGCCATTCGTATCTGAAGACTTTGCTTCAAAATTAATTCCTGTACTACTTGATACATAATCACTTTGTATATTATCCATGACAGCACTCTCTTTGATTTTCATATATAATGTTCCGTCTGCTTTTGGTTTTTCTATCACTACATCTCCTGTAATTTTAACACTAGCATTCAAAGCACTATAAGCAATACTACTGGATAGGATACAAACCGTTATTATTACATATATCCATAAATTTAAATGACTCTTCTTTTCCTTCTTCATTTTCTTTTCTCCTCTGCTTTTATTTTCTTCTATTCAAATTATAC
>CANQFX010000091.1 GCA_947600015.1 uncultured Bacilli bacterium | reverse complement strand
GACTATGGCTCGAGCACAAAAAGGAGTATATCAATATTTATCTCTTCCGAATAGAGTGAATGGAAAAGCAATGCCTAAAGTAGAATTAATTGATATGAATTATGAAATGAAAAATAAAACAGGTCATTTTTCTAAAAAATTACTCGAGGCCATTGAGGAAAATTTAGTAAAGAAAGAACAAAGCATTTTATTATTAAATCGTAGAGGATATGCACCGTTTATTACTTGTACCAATTGTGGCTATACTTTTTCTTGTCCCTCTTGTGATATTAGTCTTACTTATCATAAAAGCAGTAATATGTTGCGCTGCCATTATTGTGGATATGCAACAAAAAAAACTACCATATGTCCTTCCTGTCATGAAGATGCGATTCGGGATTTAGGTGTAGGAACAGAAAGAATCGAAGAAGAATTAATGAAATTATTTCCACAAGCGAGGGTACTGCGAATGGATGTAGATACAACCAGTAGAAAAGGAATGCATGAGAAAATGATAAATGCATTTAAGCATCATGAATATGATATTTTATTAGGAACCCAAATTGTTGCGAAGGGATTAGACTTTGAAGATGTTACCTTAGTTGGGGTGATTAATGCTGATACGAGTCTTAATATTCCTGATTTTCGGAGTAGTGAAAATACCTTTTCTCTTTTATCTCAAGTAGCGGGAAGAAGTGGACGAAGTAAAAAAAATGGAAAAGTATTTATTCAAACATTTAATCAAGAACACTATGCGATTGATTATGTCAAAAGTCATGATTATATAGGATTTTATCAAAAAGAAATGAAAATACGAAGAGAATTAAAGTATCCACCATTTTATTATCTTTGTTATATTCGAGTCAGTGGTAAAGAAGAAAGCATACTACAAAAAGAAATTATTAAAATAAGACATGCCTTAGAAAGAAATTTGCTATCTACTATTATATTAGGACCTTCTCCTTGTTCTATCTATAAAATTAATAATGTTTATCGTTATGGAATTATCTTAAAATATAAAAAAGAAGAATCACTGAAGATTATTTTACAAAAATTAATTGATCATTATAAAGCAAACGCCAAAGTGCGAATTGACATTGATTTTAATCCAAATCAGATGAATTGACAGAAAAAATTGGTTGTGCTAAGATATGAATACGTGAAATTTATTAGGTTAGGGGAGATCAAAAAATGCTAGAAGATATATTAGAATCTGCCTTTTGTGATTTACTAGACAGTACCTATTATCGAGAGACGACATATTATCCTAGTGTTAGTAAAAGTGAGATAGAAAAATCCCATTCCGATTTGTTGGATGAGACATCTGATGAAGAATGTAGTACAGATACGGAATGGAAAGAATCTCTTTTGCAAAAACTTTTAGAAGTTCTTCATATGACAGATACTTTAGTGAAGGCAGAAGTATCATTTGTAAATCTTCAATTGATTTTAAAACAATATATTAAAGAAGGATTGAAACGAGAAAAAAGTGATATCAATCGTAGAAAATCTGACGAAATGAAGTTGGATTCCGATTTTTTCCTTTTAGATAAAAAAGGAAGTTTATCTTTGGTGTTTTTAACAGAAAGCAAAAGTTTTTGGGATAAGGCAACTAGGTTAAAAATGGTGCATAGTTTTAATTATCAAGTTTTAGATGAAGTAAGAGAAGGTTATTTTTTTCAATTAAAAGGTTCATTATTAAATTATTGGAATAATTATTTACCAGAGGATCAATGTTTAGTTTCTATTGGAAGTATTTTTCCAGAAGAGATTTCTAATCAAAAATATATAAAACTTTCAGTTTTAGAGAAAGGTTTAGCACTAGGAAATGAATGTTTATTTGAACTTAAAAAAATGGGATATTTGAAAGAACCGAAGGTAAAGGAATATATTAGATAAAAAAAGACAATTTTAAATGTAAATTGTTCTTTTTTATAAATATTTTTTTAATTCTTCTACACTATTTTCTTGCATAGAAACATATTTTTTCGCAATTGCTTCAATTCGTTGATCTGTATCTTTATGATTTAGTAGTTTTCTTCCTTCTATAATTCCCATATTCGTTCCCTGCAATAAAAGTTCTGCTAATTTAGAGGTACTATGATCAGTGACTGTTTTCATTTGAATACCATACCATGTCATTGCTTTGGTTACAGGATTTGTTTCGTGGGGTTCTTTATCATTATCAACATATTCTGGATAGATTTCATTAATACTTTCTGATATTTCTTCATATTTTTGATATTGTTTTTCTAGTAGTTTTTTAAAATCTTCTTCTTGTACTTTACTTAAAACAAATTGTATTGCGTCCATTCCCATGCAAGCACCCTTATTTAATTCATCTAATACATTAATATTATTTTCTTTATTCTTCATAATTTTCCTCCTAATTATAGTATTATAAAAAATAAAAAAAAATATACAAAAGAAAAGACCATTTGTTTTGGTCTTATTTATTTGTTCTTCTTTTCCATATGATTATTGTCATAATACTTAAACCAATCATAATAAGGAAAGTAGCACCCAGATAAATCATTTTATTTATTTGTATTCCAGTATTCGGAATTTCTACTTCTTTCTCATTTTCCATTTTTACTGTTAGGATTTTGCTACCATCTACGGTAAAATTGATGCATTCTTTTTTTAAAGCATAACCTTGAGGTGCCTGGGTTTCACATAATATATATTCTCCATTTTCTAAATAGAAGTATTGAGGAATGGTAGTAGATGTCCAATGATGAATAACTGTACTATCTTCTTTTTTCTTGATTTCTAAAGTAGCACCAGGAAGTTCGGAAGAATTCGAAATATCTACTTTACTAATTTTTGTTGGATTATTAAGTGAAATT
>CANQFX010000090.1 GCA_947600015.1 uncultured Bacilli bacterium | reverse complement strand
ATTCTATACTGGAATTTGATGTAAGACTAAATTCTACATTAATATATTGAAACTGGAATTTACTTTTTCATTTCACGGGAAAAGATACATATCTTTTCAAGAGGTAAATATATTGAAAAAGGGAAGAAAGAATGCTATAATATAATAAGCGAGGTTTCAAAATGAAAAAAATAAAAAATATAATGGAAAAGTCAAAGACAAAAATAAAGAAAACAGTAAAAAGAATTAGAAAAGAACATCTTGTAAAAGAATATATTAAAAATAATATTTTATTTTTGACCTTTGTCATTACTTGTGTATTAAATTCTACAATCTTGAGATTTTTTTGTATGCATACACTAGAAAATTATTTATCATTAAAAGCGATTTTAGCAGATTTGATTGTGGTAATTATCATTGGTGCATTCGGTTATTTAATCAAACCCAAAAATAGGTTTGTTTATTATTTAGTATTTGATATATTTTTGAGTGCTATTTGTATGATTAATTCAGTTTATTATACCTTTTACACGTCTTTTGCTTCCGTTTCGATGTTATCTTTAACACAATATATTGGAGATGTGGGAGATGCTGTAGTAGAAAATGTATTACAGCTAAAAGACTTAATTTATATTTTAGGACCATTAATACTGATTTTTGTTCATCACAAATTAAAAGTAAGAAACTATTATAAAAAAGTAGAAATTAAATCAGAACGCAAAAAGAGAACAATTAAAACATTAAGTTTTGCAGCAGGATTGATTGCTATCTTTTTAGTCACAATGACCTCATTAGATGTAACTAGATTTATTAAACAATGGAATAAAGAATATATTGTCATGCGATTTGGAATTTATGTTTATCAAGCAAATGATGTAGTAACTTCTATTCAACCTAAAATTAATTCTATGTTTGGTTATGATAAAGCCAATAAAGAATTTCAAGATTATTTTAAAGAAAAAGAACAAGTAAAAACAAATAAATATACCAATATTTTTGCAGGCAAAAATGTATTAGTAATTCATGGAGAAAGTATGCAAACAAACGCTATGGAGTTAAAATTTAATGGTCAAGAAGTAACACCAACATTAAATAAACTTGCTAGCGAAGGAATGTTCTTCTCTAATTTTTATTCACAAGTAAGTGTAGGCACAAGTAGTGATACAGAATTAACATTTAATACTTCTCTTATGCCAACGAAAAGTGGAACAGCTTTTGTTTCCTACGCAGATCGAAATTATATTGCAATTCCAAAACTAATGCAAGAAAAAGGTTATTATACATTTAGTATGCATGCGAACAATGCAGACTTTTGGAATCGTAGAACAATGCATGAAAATTTAGGGTATAAACGATTCTACAGTAAGCAAGACTATGAAGTGACCCCAGAAAATATAGTAGGATTAGGATTAAGTGATAAGGAATTTTTCCATCAATCTGTTCAGAAATTAGAAAAAATTAATGAAAAAAATCAAAATTGGTATGGGATCATGATTATGTTAAGCAACCACACTCCATTTTCTGATGTAGAAAAATATGGAGAATTTCCTGTAGATATCAAAGAAACAATAACAAACTCTGATGGAACGACAGAAGAAATATCTCATCCTTATATGGAAGGAACAAAATTAGGAAATTACTTTAAGTCGATTCATTATGCGGATCAAGCTTTAGGCCAATTATTAACAGAAATGGATGAAAAAGGATTACTAGAAAATACGGTAGTAGTACTATATGGAGATCATGATGGAAGATTACCAAAAAGTGATTATAACAAATTATATAACTATGATAAAACGACAGATTCCTTATTAGATAAAGAAGATCCAAACTATAAAGAATATGATTCTTATCAATATGAATTAGGCAGAAAAGTTCCATTTATTATTTGGACAAAAGACATGAAAGATACGGATTTAAATCAAGAAATAACAAATGTTATGGGTATGTATGATGCTATGCCAACCTTAGGAAATATGTTAGGGTTTTATAATGAATATCAGTTAGGACATGATATATTTAATGTAAAAGGAAATAATATTGTAGTATTCCCAAATGGAAATTGGGTAACAGATAAAGTATATTACAATAGTCAAAAAGGAGAGTATTTATCTTTAACAAATGAGGCCATTAGTGAAGAAGAAATAAAAAAGAATAGCAATTATGCAAATACACTATTAGATGTATCCAATGATATTATTGTATTTGATTTATTAGCAAAAAAAGAAGAAAATAAAGTAATTACAGAAGCAAAGTGAAAGGAGTCATATGAAATTAAAAAAGAAAGTAAAAAGAACACTTATCATCTTATTAGCAGTAATCGTTGTGGTAGTTGGAGGAATTGTAGGATATAAAATGTTAAATAAACACCCAGAGGTAAAAGCAACAAAGGTAGTACATACAATAAAAAAGTATGGGTATAATTTAAAAGATAATAAGACAAAACGTTATAAGAATATGTTCTATGAATTGGAAAAAATTTTAAAAGAAGATCCTGTAGATGAAGAAAAATATGTAAAAAAAATCACAGAAATGTTTATTTATGACTTTTATTCACTAGAAGATAAAACAGCAAAAACAGATATTGGAGGAGTAGATTTTATCCATCCAGTGATTTTACAAAACTTCCTTCAGAATGCAGAAAATACCTTTTATAAATATGTAGAAAGTAATATTTATAGTAATAGAAAGCAAACATTACCAGTAGTAGATGAGATTAAAATAGGTGAAATAAAAACAATATCTTATGAATATAATGATACAACGGATGAAAAAGCATATGAAGTTCCTGTTTCTTGGACTTATACTTCTTCAAAATATGATAATTATCAAAAAGAAGCAACTTTAATTTTTGTACATAATGAGATTAAACTTTGTTTAGTAGAACTACAGTAAAATAAAGAAACTGAGTGGAAATGTATTTCTATTCAGTCTTTTTTTATTTGACAAAATTGTAGGGGGGGGG
>CANQFX010000089.1 GCA_947600015.1 uncultured Bacilli bacterium | reverse complement strand
CCTTATTACTTATGACTATGAGGATGAAATTTATCATAATCTTCTTTTACTTTATAATCACTAACTTCCGCATAAATTTTTGTTGTTGAAATATCGGCATGTCCCAACATTTCTTGTACACTTCTCAAGTCTGCTCCTTGATTCACTAAATGTGTTGCGAAACTATGTCTTAGTGTATGGGGCGAAACATCTTTACGTATTGCCTTCTCTTCTAGTAATTTTTTAATCATTTTAAAAAATCCC
The DNA here is from genome assembly GCA_947600015.1 of uncultured Bacilli bacterium. Classification (GTDB taxonomy): domain Bacteria; phylum Bacillota_I; class Bacilli_A; order RF39; family UBA660; genus CANRGD01. The sequence goes on along the minus strand of CANQFX010000089.1, from coordinate 2,752 downwards.
TGTCTCGTAATTCCTTTTCCATGATTATTTAAAAATAATTTATCACAATTTTGTCCTTTGATTAACTCTTTTCTTTTTTCTAAATAAAGATTTAAATACTCCAGTGCATATTCTCCTAAGGGAACTTCTCTTTCTTTATTTCCCTTTCCCATAATACGAATAAGACAGTTGGAAAAGTCAATATCATTTAAGGTCAAATTAATTACTTCACTGACACGAAGACCTGCTCCATAAGTCAATTCTAACATAGCTTTATTTCTATAGTCAAATGCGTCTTTTAAAGGAATATTTAACAATTCTTCTATATCCTCTACTCCTAATGCTTTCGGAAGTGCCTTTTTTAATTTTGGACGTTCAATAAATTCAGATACATTTTTTGAAACTAATTTATTTTGAAATAAATACGCATGAAAGTTTTTAATTACAGTTAAATTATGTGCAATAGTATTACTTGTTTCTTTTGTTTTTCGATATTTTAAAAAATCTTTAATATCATCACTAGAAATTTCTTTTACTTTATTAATATGACGTTCATTTAAAAATTTTTGATAAATATTTAAATCATTCAAATAAGAATCTTTTGTTTTATCAGAAAGACCTTTTTCAAATATACAATAATTAATAAAATCTTCTATTCCTTCATTTATTTTCATAATTACCTCACTATATAAGTATAAATAAAATTGACAAAAAAAACAACTATTCAAAATGAAATTGACAAATTGTAAATATAGAATTATCATAATTTAATAAATATTAATAAGAGGTGGATTATGATTTCTGTAGAAGATGACAAAATTGGTCAATTAAAGGTGGTATTAGATAAAAAGATGCAAAATGCTGATAGTATTACTATTGTTCCTCATAAACGAGCAGATTTTGATGCGATTGGTTCAGCAATTGCTCTTTATCTTATGGCTCTTAAACATCAAAAAAACACAACAATTTTAATTGATGATCCTATTTATACACTGGATTCTGGTGTACAAACAATTATTAAAGAAATTGAAAGTCAAGGAATCGATATTATTGATTATAAGGAATATAAGAAAATAGCAGATTCAAAAAATCTTTTAATTTTAATAGATACATCACAAGCAAGTTTAGTTCCTTTAGAGGAAGAAGTGATTCAACAAAAAGTAGCAGAAGAAAATTTAATTGAGATTGATCATCATCCTTTTGGAAAAACAACGATTCAAACAAAGGATATGTTTATTTTTACTGAGTATTCTAGTGCATGTGAAGTTCTAACAAAATTATTGTTTCAATATAAAATCAAGTTTCATTGTAATATTGATCTTGCCACATATTTATATGCAGGAATTTGGTTAGATAGTAATAAACTAACGAAAAAAGGAGATCGAAAAGAAACTCATAAATGGGCAGGAATGTTAGTAGAAGAAGATGCAGATTTAGATAAAGTAAATGAATTGTTCTCAGAAGATCTTTATAGTGATCGAAAAGTTCAAGATTTGATTAGCAATCATATGAATATCTTTTCTTATACCGTTGCTTGTATGATTGGTGAAGATAATAAAAAATATACACCAGAAGAATTGGCAAAAGCTGCAGATTATAGTTTAAAATATAAAGTAGATGCCGCCTTTGCTGTAGGAAAAATTGATAACGATACCATTTCTATTAGTGCACGCTCTAAAGGGAAAATTAATGCTGGAGCCATTATGCAAGAATTTAATGGTGGAGGAAATTTGTATTCTGCTGCGGCAAAAATTAAAGAAGAGACAGCAAGTGAAGTTGGAAAGAAACTAATTAAATCTCTAAAACCAGAATTTTATTTAGAACTAAACAATAAAAGGAATCAATAATCTGATTTCTTTTTCTTTTCTATTAAATATTTTCTTATTTTTTGATACAATAGTTTTATGAGGTGATTCTTATGAATAAACCATTAGCTTTAAAATTAGCACCACTTCATTTATCTGATGTGATTGGACAAACACATTTAATTGGAAGAGGCAAAATTTTGACGAATTTAGTTAAGAATAAAAAAATATTTTCTATGATTTTATATGGAAAACCAGGAATTGGAAAAACCAGTATTGCGAATGCAATTGTTAATGATTTGGATGAAAAGTTTCGTTTTTTAAATGCTACTGTTAACACGAAAAAAGATATAGATATTGTGATTGAAGAAGCAAAAATGTATGGTGGAATGATTCTTATTATGGATGAAATACATCGCTTAAATAAAGATAAGCAAGATATTTTATTACCCCAATTAGAGAGTGGACTTATTACATTAATTGGAATGACTACTGCTAACCCCTATCATTCCATTAATCCAGCAATTCGTAGTCGTTGTCAATTATTCGAATTAAAAGAATTAGAAGAAAAAGATATTATAAAGGGATTAGAAAGAGCAATCAAACATCCAGATTTAGCAGGAATTCAAATCGATAAGAAAAGTTTACAATTGATTGCCAAACTTTCTGGTAATGATTTAAGATATGCTTATAATTTATTAGAAATTGCATTTTATTCTACGAATGATAAAGTAATTACTTCAGAAAAAATTAAACGAATTAACAGTAAACCCGTATTCTTTTCTGATAAAAATGGAGATGGCCATTATGATGCCTTAAGTGGTTTTCAAAAATCTATTCGTGGAAGTGATCCTGATGCAGCACTTCACTATTTAGCCCGTTTGGTAGCAGAAGGAGATTTAGATTCTATTTATCGCCGTATGTCGGTCATTGCCTATGAAGATATTGGACTTGCGAATCCTGCTATT
>CANQFX010000088.1 GCA_947600015.1 uncultured Bacilli bacterium | reverse complement strand
TAGAACTGCAAAAATTAAGTCAGTTGTATTGCAAAAAATAGAACAAGTGCATTCTTGTTCTATTTTCTTGCAAATATATTCTTGAATTCTAATAAAAGCAAAACAATTTACATAATTTTATACAAATTGCTTTATTCTAAATTTTATTTAATCACCAACATTTGTTACTTTTTTGCATGAAATCTTCTTTTCTTGTTGGATATCTGGCTTCCACATTCAATGGAGATACAAAATCTATAAAATCTTTTTGTTCTTCTGAAAATTCTTCATATAATTCAAATCCGTAATTATCTATCTCCTTGTATTTTACTATCTTTTGTATATTCTTGTAATTTACTATTTTTATCCATAGAATTTCCAATTTTTGTATAATCTACACTCCACTTAGGAATAAACTCAGTATTCCTTTGGTATCCCTTCTCATTTATGTTATATTCTCCCATGAATTTTTCCAATTTTTTAGAAAAATTTCTTGTATACATTTTACCAAAAAGCATTGTTTTTATCTTAGACTTTTTATTTAATCTTTTTACCAGTTCATTTAAGTCTTTTCCTGAATTTTCTTTAAATGCTATTCTAATTCCTTCATAATCATTATTAAAATGCATTCTTATCAATTCTTCTTTACCAATTACATCTCCTATAAATTTCGCTACATTTTTCTCAATTTTATAATTAGTAGATGGTTTATTTCCAAGAAATTCATCATACATTTCTTGTTTATAAGCTGTAATTCCTTCATTCAATTTTTTTAAATTAATACCATTTTTAATTACCTGTCTATAATCTCCTATTCCTACTATTGCTAACTTTCCATTATCTTTTTCATATTCTTGTTCACTTATATCTACATATTCTGTAGTTGCGCAATGATCCATTTCATGCATGATTGTTGAATCCATTTTTTGCTTTTCTCTTTGAAATAGGATACTTCCGTATCTTATGTATTGGATTTATGCTTATTTTATTATCATATGGACTCCATCTGCCTCTTGTAGTTAATATTTTAATTATTTCTTGTAAAGGGGTATTTTGAGTATCAATACTTATTATACTATGATTCAAATTATTTAATATTCTATCCACAACTTTATCAATATTTAAAGTTTTTCCAAATAATTTTTGATTCATATATACATATTTTATAACATAATTTTGTGTTTCTATATTTATACCTTTTTCATGCAACTTTTTTTCTATATATTCTGATAATTCTATATTAAATACCCCCTTTCTACTAACTATTTGTTTTCAATCATTTTCTGGAATAATTTATCCAAATCTTTTACCGTTCTTTTGTGTTACTTCCGTGTGTACGGTTGATTTTGATATGCCAAATTTTTTCGCTGTTCCCCTCACCGTATCTTTTGAATCTATTATATAGTGTGCTAAGTTAATAGCACGATCTTCGATTGATATATTCTTCATAAAGCAAACCCCCATATGAATACTTTTGTTTAATTGTATTCTTATATAAATGTAATTAGAACCAACAAAAATCACGTCTATCATTATGTCTTTATTTCTTCTTTTGGAATTAAATCATAATCAAACATAACTAATGAATGATTGTCCCAAATAAGTTCTTTTTCTAAGATATCATGTGTTGATTTTTCTATTTTATTTCTATAAATTTTTGATACCCTATAATATTGATCATTTTCTTTTTCAAAATGATGTCCCTCTTCAATTAACTCATAATCATAAGGAAATTCATTTTCACTTCTTAATTCTCCATATAATTTAGAATCATCGCACCACAATATTAATTGAATATCTTGATTTGTATTATTCTTAAACCTATAATCAATATAATTATAGCTAACTGATGTACCATTAGCCATAGGTACTCTATGCCCAATATCACATGCTAATGCATCGGAATGCTTATGAAACTCTACAATTTCTAACGGGCTATGTAAAATCAAATTATTAATTGTATTAGCTAAATTACATAAGCCTCCACCAGTACCTTTTACAAGTTTATCTTGTCTTATTACGCGTCCCTCTTTGTAGCCTTTTCTTTTATTTACCACTCCTATTGTTCTCCAAAAAGAAAAAATTTCTCCTGGATGAATTATTATTCCTGTTATTTTACTAGATGCTAACTTTATATTTACTGCTTTATTTATTTGTGTTTCAGGATCTATTCCTTTCCCTTTTTTTATTATGGTTGAATTATATTCATATACAATATTTGGGAGTTTATCTTCTTGCTTATATTTAGCAAATTTTTCTTTACTAAAAAAATCTTTAATATTTCTAATAAAAATTCCCTTGTACACAGAAATAGAATAAAAAAATGGATTAATATCGCAAAAATTTTTATTTTTATTAAATAACATTTTTTACTTGTCCTCCTTTTTGACAATATTTCCAAGTCTATTTTGAAAATATTTATTTTTTTTATAAAAGTTAAGAATTATTTTTTCAATTTCTCTTCTTTTCCCTATTTTTTCTTCAGGATTAATTTGTATAAATTTTACCAAAATACTTGCTATTCCACTTTTATTAGCTCCATAAATATCCGTAAATATTTGATCCCCTATAAATAAAGTTTCTTCTTTCTTTATATTCATCATTTCAACGGCTTTCAAATAATTAGTAATCTTTGGTTTTTCAGCATCACATATATATAAAGTATCAATATTTCTAATAAATCTCTTTACTCTTTCTTCATTATTATTAGAAAGTAAAAGTGTTTTAAATCCAATATTTTGAATAGTTCTAAATAGCTCATCTATTTCTTTGGTTGAATCATCACCATGATGCACTAAAGTATTATCTATATCAAAAATTATTCCTTTAAATCCATTACTATATAATTTTTCATAATCTATAGAAAAAACACTCTCTACATATTCATAAGGATATAATATTTTAAACATTTAATTCTCCAATTCTAATATATTCACATACTTTATTAATTTGTTCTTCAAAATTGCCATCAAATTTATTCTCAAAAAAAGCCCCTCCTATGGTAAATGCCCATGGATTTATATCCTTTAACTCATCAAGCCTTTTAT
>CANQFX010000087.1 GCA_947600015.1 uncultured Bacilli bacterium | reverse complement strand
CAGCAGAAGCAGGTATTATCGAAAAAACGGGTGCATGGTATGCTTATCAAGGTGAAAAATTGGGGCAAGGAAAAGAAAATGTTAAACTTTTATTGAAAGACAATATAGAATTACGTGATGAACTAGAAGAAAAAGTTCGAGAGTATTATGATATAGCAATTGATAAGAAAAAAGAGGATAAATAGGATAAAGCCTCTTTTCTTTTTTTGACATATAATATTCTAGGAGTGATTTTCTTGAAAAAAAAGTTAAATGAAATTATTGCCTGTGATTATGATTTAGATATTTCCGGAGTGGTGGATGATTCTAGATTAGTAAAAGAAGGCTATTTATTTGTGGCGACAAAAGGGTATTATGTTGATCATTTTGACTATATTGAAGATGCTATCAAACATGGAGCAGTTGCGGTAATTAGTGATCGTGCGTGTTCGTTTCCTATTTGTTCTATTGTTGTGGAGAATTCTATTAATGAAGTGTATTTAAATTGTTGTGAAAAATTTTATGGTGTACGACCTGAAAATTTTTCATTGATTGGTATTACTGGTACGGATGGGAAAACGACTACGGCATCGATTGTGCAACAATTATTAAATTCTTTTATTTCAACGGCTTATATTGGGACAAATGGCCTTTTTGTGAATGATAAAACTTATCCTGTACATAATACTACTCCTTGTGTTTCAGAATTGTATCAGTCTTTTTCTATTATTCAAAAAAATAATTGTAAAGATGTCGCAATGGAAGTGTCAAGTGAAGCTAGTTTACATCATCGAGTTGATCATTTGAAATTTGACATTATTGGATATACGAACATTACGGAAGACCATTTAAATATTCATAAAACAATTGATAATTATAGAAAATGTAAACTTGATATTTCGAAACAAATTGCAGATGATGGTGTTATTTTTATTAATGGTGATGATGAAATTTGTAAACATGTAAAGGGTAGACATGTGTATAGTTATGGATTTTCTCCAGATAATGACTATGTCATATGCAATGTAAAAAAACTGTCTAATTTTGTAAATTTTCACATCAAGTGTAAAGATGACGAATATTGCATTGATAGTCCATTTTTGGGAACTTATAACATATATAATGTTACTCTTGCTTTCCTTATTTGTCTCTTTAAACATATTGATTCTGAAATTTTAATTGCTAAAATTAAGTCTTTAAAACCAGTTTATGGGAGACGAGAACGATTAGACTTTGGACAAGAATATGATATTATTTTGGATTATGCACATACAATTAATGGAGTTCGTAATATTTTAGAAAGTGTTAGTAATTATAAAAGAATTATTACAGTAACAGGAGCAGCAGGCGGAAGAGATAAGGCTAAAAGACCTAAGATAGGGAAAATGGTTTTAGAAAAATCTGATTTAGTTATTTTTACGATGGATGATCCAAGATATGAGAATGTGGATTCTATTATCGATGATTTAGTGGGGGATTGTTCCATTCCTTATATGCGTATTTTTAATCGTGCAGAAGCAATAAAAAAAGCATTATCTATGGCAGATAAGGATTCTGTAGTATTAATTCTTGGAAAGGGTCGAGATTCTTATATGGCGATAGAAAATCACAGAGTGGAATATTCGGATTATGATGTAGTGGAAACTTATTTTAAAGAAATATCATAATTTTTGGTTATGTAATTTGCATTAGTCAAGAAAAAGTAGACAAAAATTAAAAATATTAGAGGGGATTAAGAGGTTAATCCTCTTTATTGTAATAAAAATTTTTAAATTGAGTTGTAGTGAGATATTTTAAAGCCGCTTGGGGCCTTTGATTATTAAAGAAATAAATATAATCATCAATTTGTTTAGGGATATTATCACAAGAATTAATATTAAAATCAATAAATAATTCTTCTTTCATCCAGCCATTAATTGATTCCATGGCACCATTTTCAGTAGGAAAACCTGGCTTTGACATGGAATGTATGATATTATATAGAGGAAGAGATTCATTGAATTTCTTTGAAGAGTATACGGAACCTTGGTCTGTGTGTAAAATTAATTCGAGGTCCTTATATTCTTCTTTTTTAATGATTAAATCGTGTAAAGCATTATGATAAGTGTTAGGATCACCTTTTTTGTTGGATAAAGAATAAGAAATAATTTCATTATTAAAAAGATCCATAAATAAAGTTAATTCATAATAATGTTTATTAGCCCAAAAAGCAGTCATATCAGAGACAACAAGTTGAAAAGGTCTTAAGGGATTCAGCTCAGCAAGAATAAAATTAGGAAAGTTTTTAAGTTCACGAGAAGCCTTTTTACCTTTTCTTTTAAAGTGTTTAGAATCAGATTTAATACCTAAAAATTTACAAATTTTATGAGCGAAATTATCAGAATAAACAACACCTAAATCAAGTTTAATAAAAGCATTTAACCAACGATAGCCATGAGAAGGATATTTATTATGATATTCATCAAACAGTTTACAAGCATCAATTCTATTTAATTCTCTATTAGAAGGATGAGATCTTCTGTTAATCCATTTGTAAAAACTAGAACGATTAATATTCATTTCAATACATAAAGAGTGAATAGAATATTTGGAAGATAATTCCAAGATTACTTCGTATTCTTTTTGGAGAAAGTAATGAAGCCCTTTTCTCCCATACCACCTTCTTTCACAAGATAGCCTTTTTTTAATCTAGCGATCTCAATATCTTTCTTCATTAAAATTTTTTTAAGTTCATCATTAGATAAATCGTCATAAATAGGATCAGAGGTAATTAATTTAAAATCATTGACAAACTCAACTTTAGAATCAAAACAGTGATTATCTTTATTGTAAGAAGTAATCCATTTTTCTAAAGTTTTAAGAGGGATATTATAATTCTTAGCAGTTTTAATAGTAGAAGCATGGTGAAGACAAATATCTTCACATAATTTTTTCTTAAGTTCAATACTATAATGCATATTCATAAAAACATCAGTCCTTTCATTGTATATATATAAAAATAATTGTATAGGTAAAATAGTTAATTGTCTACATATCCTCTCTAATTGTCTACTTTAAGTTTAGCACTGCAGAGATATAAGGATATCTCTTTTTTATTTATAAGGAAAGTGCGTTTATGTAAAAAAACAAAAAAAACATAATCAATCAAGATTATGCCAACACA
>CANQFX010000086.1 GCA_947600015.1 uncultured Bacilli bacterium | reverse complement strand
AGAGTTCCTGATTCATATCAAATGAAAGCTTCCGAATTATATATAGCAGAAAATGGAGAAAAGTATATAACCGTACCAGGCACAGGATGGTTTACGAATGTTGATCATGGAAAAAGACATCAACCACTATCTTTAATGACTGAAGCTGATAATATTAAATTTAGTAAACATTCCGTTGTAAAAGGAGTTGGATATAAAAAATATGATAACTATAATGCAATAGATATTCCTTTTGTTGATGCGATTCCTAGTGATTATGATGGATATATGGGTGTTCCTATTACTTTTTTAGGAAAATATTGTCCTGAACAGTTTGAAATAATAACATTTAGAAAAGGAAATGATGGTAAAGACTTATCTATAGATGGAAAAACTATGTATTTTAGAATAATTATAAGGAGAAAGAATGATGAAAACAAAGTTAAGAATTGATTGGAAAGTAAAAGATATTATAGAGGGATTTGTCTATAATGAATTTGAAGGAAAAGGTTTGTATGGCTTAAATGGTAAATTAGTTATACAACCTGAATATCAAAGAAATTATATATATGCAGACGGAAAAAAAGATGTTGCTGTTATAGAAAGTTTATTAAAAGAATATCCTTTAGGTTTAATTTATTTTAATAAAAATGGTGATTTATATGAAGTATTAGATGGACAACAAAGAATAACATCAATAGGTAGATTTAAAACAAATAGATTTCCAATTATAGATCAACATGGAATGCAGCAATATTTTTCAGCATTACCTCAAGAAGAACAAGATAAAATACTAAATACACCATTAACCATTTATATATGTGAAGGAGAAGAAGCTGAAATAAAGCAATGGTTTAAAACTATAAATATTCAAGGAATTCCACTTAATCAACAAGAACTTTATAATGCAATATATTCTGGACCATTTGTAACAAAAGCAAAAGAAGTTTTCTCAAATTCAACAAATTCAAATATTCAAAAATGGTCAGCATATATAAGCGGTAGTGTTATTAGACAAGAATATCTAGAAACTGCTTTAAACTGGGTAAGTAAAGGTAATATTGAAGATTATATGAGTAAACATAGAAGAATGGATAATATAGATGAATTGGAAACTTATTTTAATTCTGTAATTGATTGGGTATCAAATACTTTTGAAGATGTTGATAGCTCAATGAGAGGACTAAATTGGGGAGAATTATATGAAAAATACCATTCCAATTCTTATTCATCAAAAGATATTTCTCAAAGAGTAAGAGAGTTACAAGGCGATTATTATGTTAAAAATAAAAAAGGTATTTATGAATATGTATTAAGTGGAGAAAATGAGGAATATAGGAAGAATTTAGATATTAGAATTTTTGATGAACCTATGAAAAAGGCAAAGTATAAAATCCAAACTGATGAGGCTGAAAAAACTAATACATCAAATTGTCCTTTATGTTCATTAAGAGGAAGTAATAAAATTTGGAAATTGAATGAAATGGATGCAGATCATGTAACTGCTTGGAGTAAAGGAGGAGCTACTGATATTGATAATTGTCAAATGTTATGTATTACGCATAACAGGGCAAAAGGAAACAGATAGGTTTAAAAATATTTATATATGGAGAACTTAATTTATGAATAATAAAATGATAGATAATGAAAATTTTTTAAAGGATTTTTTTGATTTTAATAATACAAAATCAGAAGATAAAAAATATGAAAAAGGATTAAAATTGATTAGTGATATAGATAAAGTTAAAAGTCCAAATGAAAAAGATGAGTTATTATTTTATAGTAATGTTGCCGAACTTTATTATTATATGTCAAGAATAGAATCTCAAAAATGCAAAATATCTGATGGTTTTCAATATAGTATAGAAAATATTCAGAATGAAAAAAATAAAAATTTTGTTGAAAAAATATTAAAATACAAGAAAATCTCCTTTGAATTTTATCAAAAAGCTTTAGATGATAATATCATAAGAAAATCAACGGAAAAAATGAAAGAATTTAATAAGCTTAATGGAAAGCAATTTACAGATTCTTATATTGATGAACAAGTTTATATTTTATCTAATAGAAATAAAGAAGGCCAACGCATTTTGTGTCAAGATGTAAGTAATTTCTATTATTTACTTAATGAAGATGAAAATTTTATTTTTTACGGAAAAAAGGCAGTAGAATATGGTTCTTTAAATGTAATTAGCGTATTTATAAAATATTACTGTGATAAATTAGATTTTAATAACGCTTCTATCTATTATGAGCTTATGCATAATTTTGATTCAAAAAATTATGGTATTAATGGTCAAAATATTATTATAAAATTATATAGTTATGTTAATTATTACAATTTCTTGTTTAAAATAGGTTTATATGAAGATTCTTTAAGAATAGCAAAGGATGCAAAAAAATATTTTATTCATTTAGATATAGACATGAACCAATACGAAACACTAAAATTTATAAATAATCATATCAAAAAATGTGAAGAACAAATTATTAAATCAAAAGATATTAAATGTTCTAATGATAAATTATTAAAATATTTTGAAAAAGATATTATAGATTTAATGAGTGATGATAATAAAATATATATTTTAACTTCTTTAAATATATATGAATATATGAAAAATACAGACATTACAATGGATTATAGTGCAACTCTAATGCCAATTCTAAAAGCCATTGAAAATATTATGTTTGAAATTCTAGCAAAAAAATATCATACATACATATCTGAAATATTAGTTAAAAAGGAAATTAATAAAAGGGATATTAAAGGTTTTTTAAATAGTGATAAGGAATTTATTAAAGAAATTGATAGATTAGAATATGGAAAAATATTATCATTGATAGGAAGAAGAAGCTTTAACTTTGATAATGATACTTCTTTTATAATTCCTAATAGATATTTCTTAGAATTTTGCAATAATAATATTATTAAAGATTCAAGAAATGTTATAATAAAGCTATATAACGAACTTGAAAAGTTAAAAGACAAAAGAAATTTGGTTGCACATAAGAATAGGGTATATGAAGACTCTGTAAAAGAATGTTATGATATTTTATTAGATAATATAAAATTTATAAATTATTTATATACTACTTTTAAATTCGTATTTGATAAAACCTAGTACTAGGTTTTATTTTTATACAAGCTAATAACTCAATAATATTTTTACAATAATTGAATAAAAAATGCAAAAAATATAAAAATAATATTAAAATTAGTTGCAATTTTTTGAAAATGTAGTATAATATATTAGAGGTGAAAAAAATGTTATTAGAGTTTAGTGTTAAAAATTTTTTATCATTTAAGGA
>CANQFX010000085.1 GCA_947600015.1 uncultured Bacilli bacterium | reverse complement strand
CATGATGGGAGGCGTTGTCAATAATGCTATGAACCAATCTAATATGCAAGGAGCAACGCAAGCGTATGATCCATACAATTCTTCTCAATCAACGCCAAATAATAATCCATCACAGTCAGAACAACCAGAAATTTTATCCACCATTCCTGTGGATAAAGCAGATCAGACGCAAGAATCTTTTTGTCCAAATTGTGGAAATAAGGTCAGCGGTACAAACTTTTGCCCAAACTGTGGTGCCAAATTAAATTAGGATGATTGATAATCATTCTTTTTTTCTAGTAAATTTATGAAAAGTATGATATTCTATAGTAAGAATAGAGGTGTGATCAATGAGTTTTATTAACCAAGATTTATTAAACGATGATCAAGAAGAACCAGTAGAAGAAAAAAGTAATCAAACAATGGATTCTTCTTATTCTTCTGCTCCGATTGAAGTTAATAATAAAAATGAAAAAGAATTTTCTAATTTAATGGAGCATGCTGGAAAAAACTATGATAATTATTGGGATAAAAATAATGCTTTTTTACGTATTTTTATGGTTTTACTTGGCTTATTTATTATTGGAGGCACGATATATTTTATTGTCTTGTGGAATACTTCGAAGTAACATTAGAATGGTGGTGATTACATGATAGAGCATCTTTTATTACGTGTAGATGTTTGTAAGCTCTTAGAAGAAATTGCAAATAATTCTCGATACTATCAAAAGAAAACAGATGATATGATTGATTATCAATATTTAACGGAAAGACAAGATGCTCTTTTCCTATTTTATGATGCTTTAATCAAATATCAAATTGTAATAGAAGAGGATTCTTATTTTGAGGAGTATTTAGAACAAATAGAAAAATTGCTAAAAAAAATCGATAATTTTTCTGATATTTCTTTAGGAATTCATAGAATTTTGGGAAACATCGTTGCCCAAAAATTAGGGTGTAAAAATAAAACGGATGAGATTAATAAGCAGAAGATTTTACAATATATTTATAATCGATATATTATCCATGGTTATTATTTCCATGGAATTGCTTCTGTGTATCAAGAAGATATTGCTGAAAATGGTTTTATTCCAGAACAATATATCAATTTATATCCTGACTTTATAAAAGCACAAAAAATGATGGATAAATATGGTGTTTCTTCCGTTTTAGAAAAAGATTTTTCTTCGCATTGTGTCTTTTTTACGGATTCTTTTTTTAAAAGTCTTTCTTATTCTGTTAACGCACCTTTTTACTTTATGAATTTATTATGTAATCCTGAAATTATTAAAAAAAAGGATTTTTCTCAGTATAGTTTAGGTAATAAAAAAACTTGTTTTAAGAATTTGAAACGATTTCTTGCAAAGTATGAATTTTCTTATGAAGATCGATCTTTTCTTCTTGATCTTTTTCAAAAAGAGTGGGCTCTTTTAAATAAGAAGGAGGCACATCCTTGTGTTGTATTGGTAAAACGAAGTCATTTTTTAAACAACTCTTCGCTTAATTTTTCTACCATTATGGAACAAAGTCTTACTTTACCATTAGAAGAGTCCATTGCGAAAATTTTTCATTCACAAGATGATAATATTTGTTGTTCTAGTAAGATTTCTAAAGAGGAGATAACCATTGTCTCTCTTCCTTCTTTGAGAGCATTTTGGAAACAAGAAGAAACAGAAATAGAAGAAGAGGAAAATTTTGATTGTTCTTTTGAGTTGCAAAATGCTTATGGGAAAATTTCGCTTTTTATATTATTTGGTTTATTTTTCATTACACTTGGTGTATTGGTTACAGTTATATTATTGGTTAGGGGGATATGATATGAAAAATGATTTAAAAATTGTATTTATGGGTACACCTGATTTTGCTGTTCCTGTTTTAGAAGGGTTAATTTCTTCTTATTCCGTTTGTCTTGTTGTTAGTCAACCGGATAAAAAAGTGGGAAGACATCAAGAAGTTGTCGCAACTCCAGTCAAGAAGGTGGCCTTAAAATATGGGATTCCTGTTTTTCAACCTAGTAAATTGCGAGAAGAAACAGAAGTGATATTAGATTTAAAACCTGATTTGATTGTGACTTGTGCTTATGGACAAATTTTACCGAAAGAAATTTTAGATTGTCCTAAATTTGGCGCCATTAATGTTCATGCTTCTTTACTTCCTAAATTACGTGGGGGAGCACCAATTCATCATGCGATTATTGATGGATATCGTAAAACAGGAGTTACTATTATGTATATGGCAGAAAGCCTAGATAGTGGAGATATTATTCAGCAAGAAGAAACTACGATTCTTGATACCGATAATTTAGAATCATTACATGATCGCCTAAGTATGATGGGGAAAAATTTATTGTTAGAAGTGTTGCCAGATATTTTTGCGGGAGTAAATAAAAGAATTCCTCAAATGGAAGCAGAGGTTACTTATGCTAGAAATATTACAAGAGAAGAAGAGCATTTAAACTTTCATAAGACAAGTGAAGAACTATTTAATCAAATTCGAGGATTATCGCCTTTTCCTGGTGCTTATTTATTGCTAGAAGGAACCGAAGTTAAAATCTATGATTCTAAAAAAGGAACAAGGCATGATGAAAATTGTGTTTGTGGACAAATTGTTTTATGCGATAAGGAAGGAATTCATATTTGTAGTCAAGATGGAGAAATTATTATTACTGATTTGAAAGTGGCTGGAAAAAAAAGAATGCTTGCTTCTAGTTATTTGAATGGAGTTTCAAAAGAAAAATTACTTGGAAAGGTTGTAGAATAATGAATGAGAAGAAAAATAAAAAAAATTTTTTTCAACAACTGAAAGAGTTATATGCTTCTCCTAAAGGAAAAGCAATTATATTTTTTTCTTTTTACTTTTTCTTTTTTCTTATTCTTTCTTTGGTTGGACATTTTGGTAGTCGAGGTACGGTAGGAGAAAATCGATATGATAAAAAACAACAATATCAATTTTCTTTTGACTTATTAGATAAAGAGAATTATCATTTTTTCTATCAAATTTCTAAGGATGCAGAATTACTTTCTTATGAAGGAGATAAGAACAAGGAAAAAGAACTTTTTACCTCTTCTATTTTAGGAGTAAATGAAACATATTATCGGGAGTCTAATACATATTTAAAAAATACAAATCCATTATGGATAAAGGTAGAAAGCCCTTATCAATTTTCCTCTTTTTTCGAGTTGAGTACAGTCAGAGAGATGTTAGAAAAAGCCAGTTATATTTCTAAAACCGATTATGAAAGTGGAAAGCAAGTATATCGATTTGCCATATCTACTTCTACTATGATTTCTTTATTTGAAGGAATAGAGACTGATATTGCGGATGATACCAATGAAATGATTCTAAGTACCGATGAAAATAAAAATGTAAATGAGATTAGTTATACATTAAATTCCTATGGAAAATATAAAAAATTAGTTACTAATCGATTACAAATCACTTTGCGAT
>CANQFX010000084.1 GCA_947600015.1 uncultured Bacilli bacterium | reverse complement strand
TCTTCCTTTGGGGAAATTCAAGAAATTTCTAATCCTGTAGGATAGAAATCTTTTTTTCTTTTTAAAAATGTAGTACAATAAAAACAGTTTATGAGGTGAAGTGATTTGAATATTTATGGATTAACCTTATTAGAATTAGAAGATTATTTCCTTTCCCTTGGTTCTAAGAAATTTCATGCTAGGCAATTGTTTTCTTGGCTATATGAAAAAAGGATTACTTCTTATTCCGAAATTACCGATATCAAAAAAGAAATATTAGAGCAAGTGGAAAAAGATTATGCCATTTCTCCATTAAGGATTGTTCAAGTACAAAAAGATGTAGATGTTTGCAAGTTCTTGTTTGCACTTTCTGATGGTGAGCATATTGAGGCAGTTTTAATGAAACATGATTATGGAAATAGTCTTTGTGTTTCTAGTCAAGTTGGGTGCAATATGGGATGTCGTTTTTGTGAATCTGGACGTCGTAAAAAGGTACGAAATTTAGAAACTTATGAAATGGTATTACAAATTCTGATGATAGAAAAAGAATTAGAAATTCGCATTAGTCATGTGGTTGTCATGGGAATTGGAGAACCTTTTGATAACTATGAAAACTTAGTTAAATTTTTACAAATTATTAATCATCCTAAGGGTCTTGCGATAGGAGCAAGACATATTACTGTTTCTACTTGTGGAATCGTTCCTAAGATTAGAGCGTTTTCTAATCTTGATTTACAAATTAATTTAGCAATTAGTTTACATGCTCCTAATGATCAACTTCGTAGCCAATTGATGCCTATTAATCAGGCTTATCCATTAAAAGAATTGATTGCTGTTTTGAAAGAGTATTTAGAAAAGACGAATCGAAGAGTTACTTTTGAATACATTTTATTAAAAGGGGTGAATGATTCGGTATCTTGTGCGGAGGAGTTATGTCAATTAGTCAAGAATTTGAATTGTTATATTAATTTGATTCCTTATAATGAAACGACACATATTGATTTTAAACGAAGTAGTATGTTTCAAATTATGAAGTTTTATGATATACTAAAAAAGAATAAAGTTAACGTTACAATACGAAAAGAGTTTGGTAGTAGTATTAGTGCTGCTTGTGGACAACTAAGAAGTAAGAAGGAGGAATTATGAAGTCATTTTATTTAACAGATCCGGGAAAAGTTCGTGATCATAATGAAGATAGTGTCATTATTGTTAATAATGGTAGTGATGAATATTTAATGGCAATTGCGGATGGTATGGGTGGTCATTCTGCAGGAGAGGTAGCATCTTCTATTGCGATTAGTTATTTAGGAAAACATTTTAAAGAAACATTTTTAAACTTAAATAAAGTAGATGCTGTTAGTTGGATTCGGGATGCTTTTGAAGAAATTAATACTTTAATATTTCAACATGAAAAGACACATCCGGAAAGTAAAGGAATGGGAACGACTTTAGTACTAGCACTACTTACAAAAGATTATTTGTTATTTGGTAATGTTGGAGACTCAAGTGGTTTTGTAATGAAAGATGAAAAACTTCATAAAGTGACTTATGATCATACATTAGTAAATTTACTTGTTTCGGCTGGGGAACTTACCAAAGAAGAAGCAAGTGTACATCCTAAAAAGAATGTATTAATGAAAGCACTTGGAGCGGCTCTTACAATTGATGTAGATATTTTTGATTGTAATATGGATATTACAGAAATTCTACTTTCTAGTGATGGACTTACCAATATGTTAGATAAGGAACAAATTGAGAAAGTACTATTAGGAGAAGGAAGTATTGAAGATAAAGTAATTAAATTGATTCAAAAGGCAAATAATCGAGGGGGGACCGATAATATATCAGTGGCTTATTTGACCTTGGAAAAAGAAGGTGAAGAGTAGTGATAACAAAGGGGCAAAAAATTAATGAACGTTATGAAATTATAAGGTCCATTGGTGAAGGTGGTATGGCAAATGTATATTTGGGCTATGATACGATTTTAGATAGGAACGTTGCGATTAAAATATTGCGAGGAGATTTATCCAATGATGAGAAATTTGTTCGAAGATTTCAAAGAGAAGCTCTATCAGCAAGTTCTTTAGCACACCCAAATATTGTTGAAATGTATGATGTTGGAGAAGATGATGGCCTTTACTATATTGTTATGGAATATATTGAAGGTAAGACATTGAAACAATTGTTAAAGAAGAGAGGAAGCCTTACTTTATCAGAAGCGATTGATATTATGTTACAATTGACCGATGGTATGGCGCATGCCCATGATTCTTATATTATTCATCGCGATTTAAAACCACAAAATATTATGATTAAAGATGATGGGCAAATTAAAATTACAGATTTTGGGATTGCGATGGCGCTCAATTCTACACAATTGACGCAGACAAACTCTGTGATGGGATCTGTTCATTATTTACCACCAGAACAAGCTAGTGGAAAAGGTTCTACGATTAAAAGTGATATTTATTCTATGGGAATTATTTTTTACGAATTGTTGAGTGGTAGTTTACCTTTTAAAGGGGATAATGCAGTAGAAATTGCTTTAAAGCATATGCGGGATCCTCTTCCTGATTTAAGAGAACAGAATTCTTCTATTCCTCAAAGTATTGAAAATATTATTATGAAAGCAACAGCTAAAAATCCAAAGAATCGTTATGATGATGCTAGAAGTATGCATGAAGATCTACTTACTGCATTAGATGATGATCGGATGGAAGAGGAACCATATCAATATAAATATCCAGAGCATGATAATGAAACAACAAAGAAAATTAAAAAGATTGAAAATATGGAGGAAGAAGAAGCCAGTGATGTAGCTACAAAAATTGAAGATGAAGCAGATAAAAGAAGTAAGAAAGTAATTATTGTACTTGCTATTGTTTTTGGGGCACTTTGTATTACTTTATTAATTGTATTTTTTGCTTTACCAGCTTTTTCTAATCCAAAGTCCGTGACAGTTCCTACTTGTGAGAAACTTACGGTAAGTGCGTGTGAGAAAAAATTACAAAAGTTAGGATTTGATGTAGATACGGAGATTGAAAGTGTCTATTCTACGAAAATTAAAAAGAATCGTGTCGTAAAAACGAGTCCTGCGAAGGGACGTAGTGTAAAATATGGAACGAAGGTTACAATTTATAAGTCCAAAGGAGAAGAAACCTTCAAGTTAGAAGATTATACGGGAAAAAATTATATTGAAATTCAAACATTATTAGAGACGAAATATGAATTGATTGTTCATGTGGAGAAAAAAGAACCAACAGATGGGAATAAAGAATATGATGATCAAGAAATTATTGGGCAGTCTTTGGCAGCAGGATCAGAAGTTAAAAAAGGTGATGCAATTACGCTTTACATTCCTAATATTGTCGATACGTTCCCTGATATGAATAGTGAAGGTTGGAGTGTAGATGATGCAGAAGCATTCTGTACGAAATATGGTCTTACGATTAATATTTCTTA
>CANQFX010000083.1 GCA_947600015.1 uncultured Bacilli bacterium | reverse complement strand
GATAGTAATGGTAACGATAATATGCAATGTATATGAAAAAAATAGATTATTAAAAGTATTAGAAAAGGCTAAAGAATATAGAAGAAGAGATTATCAAGAAAATAAGATTACAGAACAAGAACTAGATTATGATCTAGAAGGTATTAATAATCTAATTGATAGAGTCAATGGAATTTACAAAGAAGATTACATAATAAATTCAAAAAAATATAGAGAAATCAATAGTAGAGTGAAAGAACAAGATAACTCATTAATTGTATTGTGAAAGGAGAAATATGGAAAATAAAAGAAGATATAGAGGAAACATTATATATGTAACTAAATATGATGATGTTAATGTAGAAAAATTATTAGATATTATTGTAAAAAATATTGAAGGATATGTGAGGCAAGAGAAAAAAATGCCAGAAAAATTAAGATTAAGTTATGAAAATTACAATAGAATTTTCAATTATAATAAAACTTTAATTGAAAATAAAAATGGAAGATATTTTACTTTTGGTGTAGAGATTGAAGTATAAAAAATCAAAAAATAATAGAAAAGTTGGATAAGTATGATAGAAAAGATTAGACAATACTTTACTTCTAAATATTACAGAAAATGGAAAAATCTAAAATGGAAGAATAAAAGGTATAGAAGAAGAATTAGAAATCTAGAAAAAAGATTGGAGAGTAAAGATGAATAATTTAATATTTAATCCTGTATTATATTTAGAATACCCTTATCATTGGACAGAAAAAGATAAAAAAGGGAATACACATATTATTTTCTCTAAAAAACCTAGATATAGTTTAATAGAAATAGCAGAAATGAAGAAAAAAATAGAAAAGTTGGAGGAAAAATAAAATGTCTAGATTTTATGTAAAAAACAAAGAAAATAAATGGAATATATTCAGCACTATTATTGATGACTTTTTATATGATAATTTCGTACCTTTTGACTATTTAGTAGAAAGTGTTTGTAGTGAAGTAGAAAAAACTAAAAGGAAAGAATTAAAAACTTTATTAACAGACAAGCCTGAATTAAATGTAATGTCTTATGAAGAGGCATTAGAAAGGAAAAAAATAAAATGACAAAATGTGAAATATGTAAATATCAAGAAAATTGTCCAGATATAGTAGAATTCGATAGTGTTTGGTGTATAGCACACAGAAAATTGCCTAAAAATTTTGGCAATAAATATATTGAAAAACAACAACTTATTTCTTTTTTGGAAGATAAGATAAAAGAATATGAAAAATTGAAAAAATATTTATATGAAAAAGAAAATACTAAGTTAGTAAGAAAAGCTACAATAAGTGGTTGTATAGGAGCTTTTCAAGAAGTCCTAGATTTTGTTAATAAAGGTGGTAAAGAATGAAAACATTTATATTAATTATGTGTTTATTAGAGTTAATAATATTAATTTATTTTGCTATTACAAATAATTTTATTAGTTTAATTAAAAATGTATGTATATTATTTGGCAGTTTTATTTGTGGAATTATATATGGAAGTTAAAAGGTGATAAAGATGAATGATGAACACATTATTAAATACGTTCAAGATATGATAGTAGATAATTTAGCAAAAAGAGATTTTTGGCAAGAAGTTATTTATATTAAATCTGATAAAACTAATAAAATTTTACTTGAACATATTGTTGGATTACTTGAATTATTTCAAAAAGCAAAAGAAATAATAGAAGGGAATAATAAAAAATGACTGAAGAAGAATTAAAGAAAACTATTGATACTGTTGCAGGTATAGATGTTCATAGTGAAGTTGAAGCAATTGCTAAAGAAGAATTAATGAGTTATGCTGAACAATTACGACAAGAGAATAAATATTATAAAAAAGAAAATAAATTATGGAAAGATGTAACTATAAAACAGGCTAGAGAAATTGAAACAAAAGATAATATTTTAACTGAATTTGAAAAGTGGCTTATAGATTTACAAAAATATACTGAAAGTAAACAAACGGATACTATATCTCAAAAAAATAGAAAAAAATATATTTTGGATTTATTAAATAATATTTTAAAAGAATTACAAGAATTGAAAGAGGTCAACAATGAAAAAATATAGTGAATCAGATAATTATGTACTTTTTCAAGGAAATATGTTAGATATGCTACAAGAAATAAAAGAAAATAGTATTGATAGTATTGTTACAGACCCGCCTTATGAACTTAATTTTATGAATAAAGGATGGGATAATTCAGGAATCGCTTTTCAAAAAGAAGCTTGGCAAAAATGCTATGAAGTATTAAAACCAGGTGGCTATTTATTAGCATTTGGCGGAACTAGAACTTACCACAGAATAGCAAGTGCAATTGAAGATTCAGGATTTGAAATTAGAGATTGTATAATGTGGCTTTATGGTAGTGGTTTTCCAAAGTCAATGAATATTGGAAAAATTTATGATAAAAAAATGGGTAATAAAAGAAAAAAAATAGGTGAAACAAAAATTGGAAAAACTTCTTTAGGAGATAACTCAGGATGGGACACTTCTAAAAATATGAAAATTATAAAGCAATCAGGACACGTTGATATAACAAAAGGTAATTCTAAATGGGAAGGTTGGGGAACTTGTTTAAAACCAGCATATGAACCAATTATAGTAGCAAGAAAACCATTTAAAAAAAGTTTAGTTGACAATGTGATTGAAAATGGGGTAGGTGGATTAAATATTGATGAATGTAGAATTGGGAATGAAACAATCTCATCACATAAAGCACCGAAAGGAACTTTTGCAGGTGGTGAAGAAGATAGAGGTAGTGTAAGAGAAGAAGATAACACAATACTCTACTCATATCACTCTGGTCGTTTTCCAGCAAATGTTATTCACGATGGTTTACAAGAAGAATGGTCAAGATATTTTTATTGTGCAAAAGCAAGTAAAAAAGATAGAGATGAAGGACTTGATAAATTTCAAGAGAATACTATTGATGATGGAAAAAATAAGTCAATAGATAATCCTTTTCAAAGAGGTAAAACACAAAGACATAATATTCATCCAACAGTAAAACCAACTAAACTTATGCAATATTTAATTAGACTTGTAACACCTAAAAATGGAATCATACTTGATCCATTTATAGGAAGTGGATCTACTGGTAAGGCTGTAATGTATGAAAATAAAGAACGCAATGCTAATTATAAATTTATTGGTATTGAATTAACAGAGGAATACTTGCCAATAGCAGATGCAAGAATTAATTATGCAAATAATCAAGCAAGAGAAGAAAACAAAGAAAGACAATTAAGTATATTTGAAATGGAGTGATAAATAATGAATCAAGAAATTACATTGGAAGAATTAGGATATATAGAAGTAATTGATGACAATAATATGATTGTTTATGATATACAAAATAATATTAGCGATACTGATAGACTTATTTTTTATAAAACATTAAAAAATTTTGAAATATATACACAAAGTGATAGTCCTTTTGAAAGTCCAATACCACAAACTATTAATATGCAAGAATTACAAGCAATATATAACAAATGCAAAGATTTGGGGTGGTTAGATGAATAAAGAACAAAAAGAATATATAAAAAATAGTAAATTTAACATTGAATTTGGTGGTAGGAGTATTTTTAAACAAAGAATAGCAAAATTACAGCAAAAAAATGTCTTATTACAACACCAATTAGAAGAAAAAGCCACTAAAGAAGAGGCTTTCAAAATATGGTTAACAAATCAATTTAATAAAACACAAGATATAAAATATTTAGATAT
>CANQFX010000082.1 GCA_947600015.1 uncultured Bacilli bacterium | reverse complement strand
GAGTTTGCCCAGGAGGGCAGGGCAGTCCACTAAAATGTTATGATAAGGAAAAATTAATTGCGGATTTAAAATTGAGTAGACAAACTTTAAATCAAACAGAAGCTTTTTGTTTCCCTTTTTATGAATATAACGATTATGGTATTGAAGCAATTAAAGAAGCAGGATTTAAATTAGGATTTATTGGTGGAATGAGAAAAGCCAATAAAAATACGAATCCTTATACAGTTCCAAGAATCTCGATGAATCGAAATACAACCTTAGAAGAATATAAAAATTATATTAATTGACATTACTTTTCAATTTTTTTGAATTAGTATATAATGAATATATAAGAAAGGGTGAAGAAAATGAAAAAAATCATGGATGGAAATGAAGCCTGTAGTTATGTTTCCTATTACTTTACCGATGTAGCAGGTATTTATCCAATTACCCCTGCTTCTCCTATGGCAGAACTTGCAGATCGTTGGAGTGCAGAGGGACGAGAAAATTATTTTGGGTCTCCTGTACAAATCGTAGAAATGCAATCAGAAGCAGGCGCTTCTGGTATGATTCATGGTGCCCTTTTATCCGGCTGTCTTTCTACTACTTATACCGCAAGTCAAGGATTATTGTTAATGATTCCGAATATGTATAAAATGGCAGGGGAATTGCTTCCTTGTGTAATCCATGTAGCAGCTAGAAGTCTTTCTACTCATGCATTATCTATTTTTGGCGATCATCAAGATGTGTACGCAACTCGTTCCACAGGGTTTGCGATTTTAGCCTCATCTTCCGTACAACAAGTCATGGATTTAACAGGACTTGCTCATCTTTCAGCGATTAAAGGTAGAGTTCCATTTCTTCACTTTTTTGATGGCTTCCGTACGAGTCATGAATTACAGAAAGTAGAAGTCATGGACATGGAAAAGTTAAGACGTCTTATTGATGAAAAGGCATTAAATGAGTTTCGCAATCGTTCATTAAATCCAACGCATCCAAAGATTCATGGAACAAACCAAAATGAAGATATATATTTTCAAGCAACAGAAGTAAGAAATTCTTATTATGATAAACTACCTGATATTGTAGAAGAATATATGGCAGAAATTTCTAAAATTACGGGAGAAGAATATCATCCATTTAATTATTATGGTAGTAAAACAGCAACGAAGGTAATTGTGGCAATGGGTTCTGTTTGTGAGACCATAAAAGAAACCATAGATTATTTGATTGAAGAGAAAAATGAAAATATTGGATTAATTGAAGTGCACTTATATCGTCCATTTAGTACGAAGTATTTTTTAAAAGCCCTTCCTAAAACGGTAAAAAAGATTGCAGTATTAGATCGAACGAAAGAAGCAGGTTCGAATGGAGAACCACTATATTTAGACGTGGTGAAGACTTTAAAAGAAGCAGAAGTGAAAGTAAATATCTATGGTGGACGTTATGGATTATCTAGTAAGAATACTACACCTGCGATGATAAAAGCATTGTTTGATTTTTTAGATACCAGAACTTTACTTTAGGAATTTTAGATGATGTGACAAACTTATCCATTCCATATGATGCAACTTTCCGCATTCCAAATCAAAATATTGAATTTTTAGTTTATGGTTATGGTAGTGACGGAATGGTAAGTGCTTCGAAAGATTTGATGAAAATTACTGGTACTTATACCAATGCTTATGTGCAAGGGTATTTTCAATATGATTCTAAAAAATCAGGTGGGATTACCATATCGAATATGCGGTTTAGTAAAAAGCCAGTACGCTCTACGTACTATATAGAA
Organism: uncultured Bacilli bacterium; assembly: GCA_947600015.1. Classification (GTDB taxonomy): domain Bacteria; phylum Bacillota_I; class Bacilli_A; order RF39; family UBA660; genus CANRGD01. The sequence goes on along the minus strand of CANQFX010000082.1, from coordinate 2,087 downwards.
AAAGCAGGTTTGGTTGTTTGTACCAAAGATTCCTATTTGAAAAATTTAAGGATGTTAGAAAAAATTAAAAATAAGGGAGTATTTTTATTAAATACCGCAAAGACGCCAGATGAAGTACTAACGATGATGAGTGCACATGATAAAAAAATATTACAAAACAGAAATATTCAAATGTTTTTAATTGATGCCAGTAAGATTGCGAAGGAAAATGGTTTGGATGGAAAAATTAGTACTATTATGGAAACTTTGATTTTTAAACTAGGTAAGATTATTGATTTTTCTTTTGCAACTTCTAAAATTAAAGAAAATCTAGCAGTAAAATTTGCTCATAAAAGTGGTAATTTAGTAAATAAAAATATAAAAGCAATGGAAGGAAGTTTAGGAAATTTAATTCCTGTTAAAATTCCTTTTGTAGATTATGATGATTCACTAGAAAATAAAAAGGACTTTTTTGAAATGATTTCTAGTATGGAAGGGGATGAACTTCCAGTAAGTAGTTTCATTAAAATGCCAGATGGTAGTTTTCCAGCAGGGACTTCAAAATTAAATAAAACCAATTCTTCCGATAGTGCACCATGTTTTATAAAAGAAAATTGTATTTCTTGTAATTTGTGTTCTTTGGTTTGTCCACATGCGGTTGTTCGACCATTCTTATTAGATGAAAAAGAAGAAATGGATGCACCAGAGGCAGTACGAAGAAATTTAATTTCGGCGAATTTAAAGGACCAAGAGTTAAAATTTACGATTGGTGTTAGTCTACCTGATTGTACGGGTTGCAGTTTATGTAGTGAAGTTTGTCCAGGCAAAAAGGGTGCAAAAGCCTTAGTAATGAAGGCCAAAGAAGAATTAATTGCAGATCGTAAAGAAGAAGAGTATCAATATTTATTTGAAGAAGTAAAAGAAAAAAATGTGATGCCAACAAATACAGTAAAAGGAAGTCAATTCAAAACACCAAAATTTTTCTTTCCTGGTGCTTGTGCTGGTTGTGGAGAGACTCCTTATTTAAAATTATTAAGTCAATTATTTGGTGAAAGAATGGTGGTTGCGAATGCAACGGGATGTTCTTCTATTTATGGGGCTTCCGCGTCTTCCATTCCTTATAATATTCCTTGGGCAAATTCGTTATTTGAAGATAATGCTGAATTTGGTTATGGAATGAAAATTGCTGATGAAACATTAAAAAAGAGAATTACTATCCTAATTCAAAAGAATATGAAGGAGATTAAAAAGAGTGAGCAAGAGATTTATAAAGCCTATGTAAAAGAAATTAATTCTGATACGGCGAATGCTTTAATGGAAGTAATTGATCATACTAAGATTGACGAGCTATTGAAATTAAAAGACTTTATTTTACCACGATCTTATTGGATGATTGGAGGAGATGGTTGGGCATATGATATCGGCTATAGTGGAATTGATCATGTGTTAGCCAACAAAGAAAATGTCAATATTTTAGTACTTGATACCGAAGTATATTCAAATACTGGAGGACAGGTTTCTAAATCAACACAAGTAGGAGCAGTGGCAAAATTTGCATCGACTGGTAAAAAAACAGCCAAAAAGGATTTAACAAAAATGGCTCTTGCTTATCCTCATGTTTATGTTGCGACGATTTCTCTAGGCGCAAATCCAGCACAAGCAATTAAAGTTTTAAAAGAAGCAGAAGCCTATCATGGACCATCCATAATAATCGCTTATGCTCCATGTATTGCGCAAGGAATTATTAAAGGAATGAAAAATAGTATGCAAGAAGAAAAAGAAGCAACAGAATCAGGATACTTTCCTTTATTCCATTATCATCCAGAAAAAGAAGAGTTTTCTTTAGATAGTAAAGCAGACTTTTCTAAATATGAAGAGTTTATTACCGGAGAAGATCGTTATCGCTCTCTAAAAAAGATTACAAAGGATGCCGAGCATCTATTAACAGAAAACAAAAATCAAGCAGAAAAAAGATATTCATATTATGAAGAGTTATCAAAGACCAATGAATAAAAACTACAAAAAAAGACGTCGGCAAACGTCTTTTTTGTTTTTAATCTAAGAGGTTGCACCCCCTGAGGGCAACCTCCAAAAAGAATAAAAAGGGG
>CANQFX010000081.1 GCA_947600015.1 uncultured Bacilli bacterium | reverse complement strand
TCAAATCTACCAGGACGTAATAAGGCAGGATCTAACACATCAGGACGATTTGTAGCAGCAATAATAATGATTCCTTCGTTTGCGCCAAAGCCATCCATCTCCGTAAGAAGTTGATTTAATGTTTGTTCTCGCTCATCATGTCCACCACCTAAACCAGTTCCTCTCTGACGTCCTACAGCATCAATTTCATCAATGAAAATCAAACATGGTGCATTTCTTTTTGCTTGTTGAAACATATCCCTAACACGACTTGCTCCTACACCAACAAATAATTCTACAAAGTCGGATCCACTAATAAAATAAAATGGAACATTTGCTTCTCCTGCTACTGCTTTTGCAAGTAATGTTTTTCCTGTACCTGGAGGCCCAAATAACAAAACTCCTTTTGGAATTCTAGCACCTAATTTTTGGAATTTTTTTGGACTTTTTAAAAAATCAATTAACTCTTTTACTTCTTCTTTTTCTTCTTTAAGTCCCGCAACATCTTTAAATGTCACTTTGTTATTATCACTATTTAGACGTGCTTTACTTTTTCCAAAATCCATAGAACTTTTATTTCCAGCCATTTGGCGATTAAAGAACCAAAAAGCAATTACAACTAAAAGTACTAATGGTAAGACATTAATAAGAATTAATAAGAAAGATGACGAATCAGGATCTGCTTTGGTCGTAAGTTTAAATTCTTGTTCATCACAAGCATCAACGATTTTCTTCATCACTTCATCACTAAGTGGAAGTCTAGCAAAAAAAGATTCATTTTCTTTATAACCTTCTAATGACCCTGTAGCTTCATAAGTATAAGCATTTCCTCTTGTAACCAATTCTACTTCGGTAACTTTTCCAGACTCTAACTTATCTATAAATTCATCATATGTTAACACATTAACATTTTGATTTAATACATTAAATACATAGAAAACACCTAGTATAACTAGTATTAAAAATAAATAGTAATCCTCTTTTTACTGTTTTTTTATCTATCGTTTTATTCATAACAATCCCTCCTTAGTTGTATTTCAATATTATATCATAACAATCTGTTTTTTTCTTGTCAAATTTTGATTTTTTTATTCCAGGAATCCAAACAATGTTCCCTTGAGAGTCTACAACAATAGGCCAAGAATCTCTTTTATTAGTAGAAATTTTCTTATCAATAAAGATATCTTTTACCTTTTTTGAGCCATTCAATCCTTTGATTGCCATCCTATCTCCTACTTTTCTTGTACGAACAATAAGAGGAAGAACAATTTCTTCACTATTTAAACGACAAATACTATTGCTGTTATCTTCTGTCTTTTCAATCTTTTCTATAATATGTTGATTTGGTAACATAACACATTGATTAAATTCAATTTCATAACTCGTGATTTCTTCCGTTGCACGTTTTAATTCTAACATATTATAACTTTTTAATGCAACCACTTCATTCGGCAAATTAATAAAACTATTTGCCTTTTTACTATAAATTAAATTGAAAATTAATTCAATATGTTTATCAGAAACTAAAATTAAATCGTCTTGATAAAATTCACTTAATAAGTAATATAAAATTTCCCACTGTAAATAAGAATCTTCCTTTTTAAATTCCTCAAGAGATAAAACTTCTTCTCTCATCACTCTTTTTAATGCTTTATCTCTTTCCTTATCAATAAAATGGCTTGCATTTTCTAAAACTTTACTAAATTTAATAAATTTATAATGAACTTTAGGATCTTCTGCTTTTAAAAAAGGAAGCATCTCTTTACGAAAACGATTTCTAGTATACTGATCCTTACTATTAGAAGAATCTATAAAATATTGAATATGTTCTTCTTTTACATAAGTTTCTAATTCTTCTTTCGTATAGGAAAGAAGTGGTCTAACAATTTGATAATCTCCCATATCTACAATTTTTTTAAACCCACTATAACCATTCAAATTAGATCCCCGAACAATTCTCATCAATATAGTTTCAATCAAATCATCTCCATGATGCGCTGTCATCAAATAATTGGCATCATATTTATACACTAAATCCTCAAAAAAATGATAACGAATATTTCTAGCCTCATTATGAAAATTATCATCACCGTATTCTTCAATTACCATACTTTCAAAAATTAAATTGTTCTTCTCACAATAAGATTTTAAATACTTTGCTTCTTCTTCACTTTGTTTTCTAATATTATGATTTACATGAGCAACTACTAACAATAATTCATATTTTTTTCTTATTTTTAAAAGTAAATCAATTAAAGCCATAGAATCAGGTCCAGAAGAACAACCCACTACAATTTTATCATGAGAATGAAATAAAAATTCTTGTTCTATATCAATCATAAGTACTCCTTTACTTCTAATACAATAATTCATACATCTATTTAAAATTATATCACGTATCATTAATTTTTTAGAAAAAAAAGAAATTATTCTTCAGGAATTTGAAGAATAAACTCTCCATCTTTAGAATATAGATATTTTTCCCTTGCATATCTAGCAATATAATCAGGATCTTGTAGTTTATTTGCATCACTTTTTAATGCATCCTCTTTTTCTTTTAAAGCATAGATCTGTTTTTTTAGTTCTTTTTTTTCTTGATATTTATCATAAATTTCTACCCAATATTTTCCAATCGTAAAAATCGTCGCAACAATTACAACGACAGAACTTAATCCTAAAAAGAGAATTCTTCTTTTTTTTATCTGTCTACTTTTTTTATTTTTTCTTTTTGCCACGATTTTCACCTACCTTTTCATAATATATTATAACGCATAATAAGAAAAAAAGGTCAAAAAAGAAAAAATATTATACTACTTTACATTTATTTTTTTCTTAATTTCCGACTAATTGGATATCCTACATAAAATCCAAGACATAACATAATTAAAAAATACGGATGAAAGGTAGCATAATTAAGCCATTTAAAAATTAAAAAGTAAAGAAGTGCTGCATCAATAACAAGAAAAAAAGTGCAAAGAATTTTGATTTTTCTTTTTTGATAGAAAAGAAATTTATAATTTAAATTAACCAAAAAAGAAAAGAAAAACCCAAAGAAAAAGGAACAAAAAAGGGTAATGATTTGAACTTTTAAAACCATTACTTAAATAATCGATTAAAAATACTTTCTTCTTTGGACTTTTTTCCTTTTTCTTCAACATACTGAATACTATGAATCAACCCCTTAATTGATACATTTCCTTGTAAAGTATCAAGTTTTACTAATTCTAACCCTTCCCCTTTTACAATCATAAATCCCATAATAGTTTCCAACAAAAATTGCTCACTATCAAAATTTTCAATTTTTTTTACTCCTGTCACTACCAAGTTTTTTCTTTCTAATAAACTAATTCCATGATTATAACTACTAATGCTATTCTCTTGTTTATCCATAATATCCTCCCATAAAAGGATATGCTTAAAAATTTTATTTATGACAAAAAAGAAAACTACCCTAAGGTAGTCGAAATAATATTTTATATTATTCTTCTTCTGTCGTATCTTCTGCGTTTTGATAAGCATCTAAAATTGCTTCTTCAAACATAGATCTTACTTCTGGATTAATTGGATGTGCAATATCACGATAACCACCTGCAGCAGTTTTACGACTTGGCATTGCTATAAATAGTCCGTTGTCTCCTTCAATAATACGAATATCATGCACTGCAAAACTATCATCAAGTAATACAGATGCAATTCCTTTCATGCGAGAACCTTCTTTTTCAATCTTACGCACATTTACAGATGTAATTTTCATGCAAATTCCTCCCTCTTAAAGTATAACACTTTACACCTATATTTTATAATAAGTTCTTTGAAAATGCAACAGTTTATTAAAAGGAATTTTTTCCTTTGTAGCGTTTTTTTATATTCACCAAAATTAAAAGGAATATTCTAACTTAAGTTGGCAAATCAA
>CANQFX010000080.1 GCA_947600015.1 uncultured Bacilli bacterium | reverse complement strand
AATACTACGGGACGATTAATTGGAAGTATTGGTTATTTTTTGGAACCAATCATTTTAACTACTGTTTTACTTTGGGTGGGTTATCCTAATTCATTTATCACCAGAGAATACGGAATTATTTCTGGTTATGTAATGCCCCTTTTACTTCTTCCTTCTTTTTTTACTATGGCCATATCCCAAGCCCTACTTCCTGTGGTATCGAAAGATTATTCTAATCACCATTTTGCTAGTGTACGACGCAAAATAAAACAAGCAATCATGCTTTCCTTATTCATAGGTATCCCAGTCACTATTTTCTTTATGATTTTCCCGTCTTTTTTTCTACAACTTATTTATCATACCAAAGAAGGAACTACTTTTCTACGAGCCCTCGCTCCAATTTGTCTCTTTCAATACATTCAAGCCCCTCTTTCCTCTGCCTTAGATGCCATGGGAAAAAGTAAAGATGCCATGATTGGAACCACCTTAGGAATGATTACGAGAACAGTCTTATTATTTTCCTTATCTTTCTTAAGGATTGGTCTATGGTCCTTATTTATTGCGATTAGTATCAATGTATTCGTTGTTACCTTTTATGATTTAAAAAAAGTAAAACAACATCTCTCTTAATTTTCGTCTAGATTTCACGTAATTTCTCCTGATTTATTGTATAATGAAAACAGGAGGAGATACGATTGAAAATTTTAATTGTAGATGATGAAGAAATGATTCGCCAAGTCATCAAAGAATATTGTTTAAAAGAAAATTATATGGTAGAAGAAGCAGACTCAGGAAAAGAAGCTTTAGAAAAATTACAAAACAATCATTATGATTTAATGATTTTAGATATTATGATGCCCAAACTAGATGGTTTTAGTATGCTTTCAGCATTACCAGAAGAAAAAAGAATTCCTACCATTGTCCTTTCCGCACGAAGTGAAGAAATGGATAAATTAAAAGGATTTGAACTAGGAATTGATGATTATTTAACAAAACCCTTTTCTCCAAAAGAATTACTTGCTCGCATAAAAGCAATCTTAAATAGAACTCAAAAAAACATTCCAAATACTTATACGCTAGATACGTTAGAAGTAGATTTTTTAGCCTATACTTTAAAAATTGATGGAAAATTGATTAAAATTACTCCGAAAGAATTTGAATTACTTTCCTATTTTATTAAAAATAAAGGAATTGCCATATCCAGAGAACAGTTTCTTTCTAAATTATGGAAATATGATTATTATGGAGATGATCGCACTGTAGATACCCATATAAAAATGCTTCGTAATAATTTAGGAAAATACAAAAATCATATTGTAACAGTGCGAGGAATTGGCTATAAATTTGTAGAAAATGAAGAAGAATAGTTTAAAAAATACAATTTTTCAATTCTTTTTCTTTTTTTCCATTCTAATATTAGGTTTCTTATGGGCATTTCAAGTTCTATTTTTAAAACAATATTATAAATATGTAAAAGTACAAGATATTAAAACTGTTGCTTATACCTTAAAAAGAAAACAAAAAGATAAAGATATTACTTCAATAATAAATAATCTTGCCGCAGAAAAAGGAGTTTGTATTGAAATTATGGACTCTAATTACATCTCTTTATATAATTCTTCTTTTTTTGAAAAAGGTTGTTTTACTGGAAAAGATACAACTATGCAATATAAATTTGACTTTTTAAATAGTAATTTAACTTCCCATACGTATCAATTAACCAATCCTAAGTTTAATAATCAAACCATTGTCTATGCGCTTCGTTTAAACAACGAACAATATGCTTTTATTAATACTTCCATTGAACCAATTGATAAAACCGTTTCTATTTTAAAAGATCAGTTAATTATCGTCACCATCATTGTATTCTTACTTTCTTTTATCATCGCTTATTTCTTCTCTAATTATATTTCAAAGCCTATCATAAAATTAAATAAAGAAGCCAAAAAATTAGCGAAAGGAACTTTTGACTGTAATTTTAACTGTGGTAGTGAAATTGAAGAAATAAAAGAATTAGAATCTACTTTAACGTATACTCAAGAAGAACTTTCCCAAATAGAACAATATAGACAAGATTTTATGGCAAATGTTTCTCATGATTTAAAAACACCACTAACGATGATTAAAGCCTACGCTGAAATGAATCGAGACCTACATCAAAATGATAAAGAAAAACAAATCCAAGATATGAATATTATTATCGAAGAAGTAGATCGCCTTACGCTATTAGTCAATGATATTTTAACTCTATCTAGTATGCAAGCAAAAATGGATGAAATAGAATATGAAGAATTAGATTTAATAGAACTGATTGATACCATATTAAATCGCTATCAAATTTTAAAAGAAACAGAACACTATCATTTCCTTTTTCAACATAAAAAAAGACATCTTCTAATCTATGCCGATAAAAAGAAATTAGAACAAGTCATTTATAATCTAATAAATAATGCGATTCAATATACAGGAGAAGATAATAAAGTAATCGTACGAGTAGAAGAAAAAGAAAATATCTTAGTAGAAATTACAGATACAGGAAATGGAATTAAGGAAGAAGAAATTCCTTATATTTGGGATAAATATTATAAAAATAAAAAGAAACATAAACGTGCCTTAGTAGGAACAGGCCTAGGTCTTTCTATTGTCAAACATATTTTAGAACTTCATCACTTTAAATATGGAGTCAAAACAAAAAAAGGAAAGGGGACAACTTTTTACTTTATGATTCCAAAAAAGTCTAATAAATATCCAAAAGTTAAATATTGATTACCTTTTGGAATGATCATTTTTCACTCTCCTTTTTTCATGAATCAAATTTTAAATTTAGGTATTATAGTTTCTATATTTGTTGATATTCAAAGTGTATTGATATAGGAACTGCGCCAGATTCCTCCATTCGTGCTCGTAACCAATCCTGATTAGTATCCGTTACTTTCGGTGAAATCATCCAATAATATGATGCCCCACCACTCTGACTTGGAAGTCCAGAAAACATATTTGTATAATTGATTACTTTACTGAAATCTAAAGTACTATACGAACTTATATAGTAACAATCAAAATTAAAAAACATACCACTAGTATTCGTAACCTTAGCAAATGTCCAATCATTATTATAAACATTACCTAATGTAAGAATCCCACTAATCGACGTTTCACGAAACATATTAGACATATTTGTGACATTGCTAGCATTTATCCCAATCTTAAAATCCTTTTTACTTGCACTATCTGAAAAGGTTAAATAAGAAAATAAATAACTGCAATCTGGATTAAGTTGTCCATCTTCAGTAGAGTATATCATCATGATTATTCCGTCCTCATCTAACCAAGGAATAGCCAGTACACTACCATTTTGTGCAACCGAAATATCCCAACATCCTCGCATTATTCCACTATATAACCCAGACTCTTTTAAATCTTCTAATGATCCAGAACTATCTACATCAATGTATTTAATTTCACTTCGTTTAAACGGCAAATCTAAAAAATAACTATTCACACTCGGATTACTCTCTGCTTTTCTCATCACCTGATAAGGATTACTACTATAACTATTATAGTCAAGAGTAATATATATATCAAAATTTGGATACAATTGCGTGACAGCCCAATAAAAAGTAAGATTAATTGTTTTCGTTTCAGATGGTGCAATTTTTGATCCCAAAAAAAGATTTTCTGCATCACATCCTAAATTATCTACAAAATAAGACATTGCACTATTATAAGGAGTAATAGTCATACTAGAAATTGTTTGCTCCTGAGTAGAATGGTTAACAATTGTAATCGCATAAGTGATTGTATCATTAAAATCTTCCAAAGCAAATTCTAATTCAGCTATATTGTCATCAACAACATGAGGATTATATTCCTCTGCTGTTCCTGTTTTTTCAATAAACTCTATCTTTGTAATTTCCATACCAGTTCGTTTTTTTATCACGACATCTCCAGTAATTTTAACACTAGCATTTAACGCACTATAGGCAATACTACTAGATAAGATACATACGGTAATAACGACATAGATCCA
>CANQFX010000079.1 GCA_947600015.1 uncultured Bacilli bacterium | reverse complement strand
AAGCCCAGAACGACTCCGATTTCCTGAACCATATTTATTTTTATTATTCCATACTAATAAAATATTTCGAAGTCCTAACTGATACAATTCTTCTAATTCTTTTGTATCTTTTATATAGTCACAACCCTCAATACTAAATACTACCTTAACTTGAGGAAAATACTTTCTAAATAGTTCCGTTGAAATACGAAACATTTCTACTACATCAATAGAAAAAGCCTCTGTACCAATTTCTTTTTCCATCTCTTCTTCATTCATAAAATAAAGATTTGCAATTAAACCTATTACATTTTTTTGTTGATAATAATGTGCCCATTTTTCAATATAAGTATAATCATCTTTTAAATAACACTGATAAATGACAGATAAGAGATCATAATGCATATCAATCACAAATGTTCACTCCTTTCCACTTCTAATCGTATTATGTGATAAAGAAACAAAATTATAAATTTATTCTTTTTTTAATTCAACGAAAGAAGAAATTAGAAATAAAACAACACCAATCGTAATTGTCATATCAGCAAAATTAAATACAGGAAATTGATGATGAAAAAGCATAAAAGCTAGATAATCCGTAACTCCTCCGCAAAAAAAACGATCACATAAATTTCCTAAAATCCCTCCAATTAAAAGACTAAAACCAGAAAAAGACCAAAAAGAAAATTCTTTTTCTTTATGTACCATAGAAATTAAAAATACAAGGCAAATCAAAGCAACTAAAATTAAAAGGATACTAGAATTTTTAAATATACCAAAAGCAGCTCCTTTATTTTCCATATAATATAAGGAAAGAAAATGTGGAATGACTACTTTTTCTTGAAACATTTTTAAATTCGCTCGTATGAGAATTTTTATCATTTGATCAATCACAAAAACAACCCCTGACCATAAATAAATTTTCTTTTCTTTACTCATTTTCTTCACCTGTTCGCAAAAACTTTATTTTTTCCACAACAACCTGGAATCGGTTCAACCTTTTTTCGACTCTCCCCCTAATTTTTAATAAATCCCCTTTTTTAATATTATCATATTCTTCATATCTTCGAGGAAACAACGTATAATCCATCGTTGCAGTTTCATCACTACCAGTAATAAAAGACATCTTATCTCCTTTTTTTGTAGTAATAATCCTAATTTTATCTACTAAAATTAGACTATCAATTGTTTTATCAAAATACTTATTGACTTCATTTAAAGGAATACAATAAGGATTATCTTTTCGAAACATTGTAATAGGATGAGAAGATAAATAAAAGCCAAATAATTCTTTTTCTTTTTCTAAAAGATACGCTTCTTCATAATCCTCCATCGAATCTAAATCTGGTTTCATTACCAAAGATGGATCTAGATCTTTCGTTAACTCAGCATAATTAAAAAGACTATCCAAATTAGAAATTAACGTTTTTCTATTATAACCAAATTCCGAAAAAACATTGGCATAAATTAATACTTCAAAAGTTTTTTTACCTATACCTGCAATGTATAAGCGACTAAAGCAATCATAAATATCAGAAAAAATTCCTCCTTGTTTTGCCTGCTGTATCATATCAGACACCACTACTCCAATAGACTTAATATTAGAAATAGGATAAATAATTTTATTTTCTTTTACAATATAACGATTTGTACTTTGATTAATCGTTGGTTTTTCCACTTCAATTTGGTTTGCTTTTGCTTCCATAATATATTCATGTGTTTTGCTTTCACTTCCAATTACGTTTGTTAAAAGATTGGCAAAAAATATAGTAGGATAATGACTCTTTAAATAGGCCATTTTATAAGCAATTAAAGAATAAGCAACAGAATGAGAACGATTAAATCCGTAACCCGCAAAATTTAAAACTAAATGGAAAATTTCTTTGGCTTGTTCTTCGGTATGTCCCATTTTTATACTTTTGGAAATAAATTTTTCTTCTTCGCTTTTTAACAAATCAATTTTCTTCTTACTCATAGCACGTCGTAAAATATCAGCCTCTCCCAAAGTATAGCCTGCATATATACTGGCAAGTTGCATAATTTGTTCTTGATAAATTAAAATACCATATGTATTTTTTAAAATTGGTTCTAAAGAATCATCTAAATATGTAATTTCCTCTTCATGATGTTTTCTCTTAATATAATGTTCAATATTCACTGCTGGTCCTGGTCGAAACAAAGCAATCGCTGCAAATATATCTTCAAATGTATTCGGTTTTAACTGACGTAGAAAATTTCGCATCCCACTAGATTCAAATTGGAAAATACCACAAGTATTAGCTGTTTCAAATAACTGAAGGGTTGCTTGGTCATCTAAAGGAATTTTAGAAAAATCAATGACTTCTTTTGTCTGTTCATAAATATCTTGAATAATTCTATCAATAATAGTTAAATTTTTAAGTCCTAAAAAATCCATTTTTAACAATCCCAAATCTTCTAAATACTCCATAGAATAACTAGTTAAATACATACCATCTCCTACCGTTAAAGGAATCACTTCATCTAAATCAACTTGACTCATAACAATTCCTGCCGCATGAGATGATGTATGTCTCGGAAATCCTTCTAGCCTCAAAGCAATCGTAAACATTTGCGAAAGAAGAGAATCACTATCAATTCTAGCTCGAAAAGCATCATTTTTTTGATAAATGTCAAATAGTTTATCTTTAGAAAGCGTAGGAATAAAACGACACAAAGAATCCACTTTATAAATAGGAATATTTAAAACTCTAGAAACATCTCGAATTACTTGTTTTGCCCCCATCGTCCCAAAAGTGACAATCCCACAAACCCGTCTCTTGCCATATTTATTTATAACATAAGATATGACTTCATCTCTCCTATTATCTGGAAAATCTGTATCAATATCAGGCATGGTCTTTCGCTCTGGATTCAAAAACCGTTCAAATAATAAATCATACTCAATGGGATCAATATCGGTAATTCCTAAACAATAAGCAACTAAGGAACCTGCCGCACTTCCTCTTCCTGGTCCAACCAAAATCCCATTTTTTTTCGCAAATTTAATAAAATCATAAACAACAAGAAAATAATTAGGAAACCCCATTTCATCAATTACCTGAAGCTCATAACTAAGACGTTCTTGATATTTTCTAGGAATATTTCCTTCTAGCCTTTTATTTAGTCCTACTTTACATAGTTCAAATAAATATTGACTTGGATTATCACAATCATATTTTGGTAATAAATTAACAGCTTTGGGAAACTCTAGATTACACATATCAGCAATTTTCATCGTCTGAATTAAACCCTCATTATCAGAATAATCTAAAATATTCCCAATATTTAATTCATGAGAAGATACATCATAAGAGAAATCATCACTTACTGTTCTTCCATCACGAATACGATATAAATAAGGTAAAATATCGACATCTTTAGCATTTAAATATAATGCTTCACGAAAGAAAACAACATTTTTTGTAATCAAAAAAGCCTCTTTTTGTTCTTTCTTATTAGAATATCCGAGATATAATTTAGAATAAATGGGTTCTATTAAAGGAAAGAATTCCTGATTAGAATAAGAAAGAATCGCAATTAATCCCTCACAATACATAGATAGGTCTTCTTGTTTTACTTTTCGCTCATTTTGAATGGTAGAAAGTTTAATTAAACTTTGATATCCCCGATAATTTTCTGCGAATAATACGAGATCAAATTTCTCTAATAAAATATGAAGTCCTATTATCGGTTTAATCTTTTTTGAATGACATTTATGAATAAATTCCATAACTCCATACATATTGGTATCCGTAAGAGAAATAGTCGAAATATTATTTTGTACAGCATAAGAAATAATATCATCGATTTTCAATAAACTAGAAAGTAAAGAATAATTGCTTTTATTAAATAATGGAATATACAAAATAATACCTCCTCTCTTATTTATTTTATCATAAATAAGAGAATCTAAAAATAAAATACAATAAAATAAGTGCAATTTTATTGTAATTATTTTAGAATAAATTCCTTTGTAGATGATAACTAATAAAAACAAAGGGAAAATATGGTAATAAAAAAAGTAATCGCACCGAAA
>CANQFX010000078.1 GCA_947600015.1 uncultured Bacilli bacterium | reverse complement strand
TTAAATAAGGAAGAGACATTCCAAAGTGCGATGAGTTATGAAGAAGATCAAAAATTTATTCTCAATACAGAAAAGAAACTGGCTTTAAAAGAGGGAATAAAATTGGGAGCAAGAGAAGAAAAAATACAACTTGCGAGAAACATGTTAAACAAAGGATTGGATATTAAATTAATTAGTGAATGTTGTGAATTAAGTGAAGAAGAAATAAGAAAAATAGATCCATAAATTCAGAAATCAATTCTGAATTTTTTTATCCTATTTGTTGGAATAAACTTGATTAAAATCTCCCATTATAAAGTTGGAGGGGATAGTTTGACAACAAAAATAGATTCTGGTAGAATAGTAAATTGCAACAGAAGTAAAGAGGTGTATAAGAAAATGCAGTATAGCAATATACAACAAGTAATCGATACTTGTAAAAAAGAACCACATCAAATATTTAGTTTGATGAAACAAGGGGAATTTGAGGTTGTTGCGAAACTAGTAGAAAAAAATATCATAAATGTCAATCTATGTGATAACTTAGGAAATGATATGATAACAAAATTACTCAAGGCAAAAGAGTATGAACTAGTATTAAAATTAATGAAAAAAAGGAATTGGGATGTAAATCATCAAAATGAAGAAGGGGACACTTTTGGGCATATTTTAGCGTCTGATAGTTCCATTTCTGCGATTAAAGTAATCAAAGAACTTACCAAAAAGAAGAATTATCTTCCCAATATAAAGAATAAAAAAGGCCAAACTGTTTTAGATATTGCCATTCATAGGAACCATATTTATACGGCATTCAAGATTTTAGAAGATAAACGATTTAATGATATTAATATCTCTTCTTTTCGGAAACTATGTCATGCCTGTATGGACCATTCGTATGGAAAATATTCAAAATTAAATAATCTAGAAATAATGATTGAAAATCTAGAAAAAAAAGAGTTAGCGCCCAATATGAGTATTGTAATTCAAAAAATTCAAGAAAATATGGAATTAATTCGTAAAGAAATTATGAAAAATCATTCATCTTTTTTAGATCATATTATTAATCATTCATTAGA
The DNA here is from genome assembly GCA_947600015.1 of uncultured Bacilli bacterium. Taxonomy (GTDB): domain Bacteria; phylum Bacillota_I; class Bacilli_A; order RF39; family UBA660; genus CANRGD01. Next base: position 3,254 of record CANQFX010000078.1, on the reverse strand, counting down.
AACAGGACTTGCCTAAATAGAGTTCTGTTTTTTTCTGCAAGAATTGAAAATTATAATAAAATACGATATAGTAGAAAAGAAATGGAGGAGAGAGTATGCACATACCAAATTATCAAGAAGCCAAAAGAAGAAACAAAAAAGAATATCGTCGTGTGGATTATAAAATCAACGATAAAATAAAAAACAAGTATCTAGGGAAAACGTTCTATTTAAAAACGTATGGATGTCAAATGAATGAACATGATAGTGAAAATATAGAAGCCTTATTAGTACATTTAGGATTTTCCAAAGTAGATGATTATAATCAAGCTGATTTAGTATTATTAAATACTTGTTCCATTCGCGAAAATGCTCACAATAAAGCCTTTGGTATGTTAGGAAGACTAAAACACTTAAAAAGCGAAAAAAGAGAATTGATTGTTGGTCTTTGTGGATGTATGGCACAAGAACATAGTGTAGTAGAAGAAATTATGAAAAATTATCCATGGATAAATTTTGTTTTTGGCACACATAACTTGTATCAACTTCCTAATATTATTGATGATGCAATTAAAAAAAATAAACAACAAATTGAAGTTTTCTCTACGGAAGGGGATTTAGTAGAAGGACTTCCAGTAATTCGTGCAAACTCTCATAAAGCCTATGTAAATATTATTTATGGTTGTGATAAATTTTGTACTTATTGTATTGTTCCTTATACCAGAGGAAGTGAGCGTAGTAGAAAAAAAGAAGATATTTTAAAAGAGGTAGATGAATTAATTGCAGAAGGGTATAAAGAGATTACTTTATTAGGTCAAAATGTCAATGCTTATGGAAAAGATTTGTATGATAACTATACCTTAGGAAATTTATTAGAAGATATTGCTCAAAAAGAAATTCCTAGAATTCGTTTTATGACTTCCCATCCATGGGATTTTACAGATCATATGATTGAAGTAATTGGAAAATATAAAAATATTATGCCAAGTATTCATTTACCAGTACAGTCTGGTTCTAGCAGAATATTAAAATTAATGGGAAGAAGATATACCAAAGAAGAATACCTAGAACTATTCTACAAGATCAAAAAAACAGTTCCTCATGTTAGTATTTCTACGGATATTATTGTAGGATTTCCAGGGGAAGAAGAAGAAGATTTTTTAGAAACGTTAGATTTAGTAGAAGAATGTAAATATGATAATGCGTTTACTTTTATATTTTCGAAAAGAGAAGGAACGCCTGCTTGTAAATTAAAAGATGAAACAACGTTAGAAGAAAAAGAAATGCGCCTACAAAGATTAAATCAAATTGTAAATCATTATTTTTTAGAAAATAATAAAAAATTAGAAGGAACAATCGTAGAGGTCTTAGTAGAAGGAAAATCAGATAAGAAAAAAGATATGTATTTTGGTTATAGCGATACCAATAAGTTAATTAATTTTACATCAGAATATGAAGTATCAGTAGGAGATATTGTATCAGTAGAAATTACTTCTGCTAAAACATGGAGTTTAGATGGAAAACAAGTTAGATAAAGCTTTAGATGATATTGTAACCTATATTACAAATGGAATAGACTATAAAATGTGTATTAAAATAAAAAAACAAATGGCAGAAAATAAAGAATTAATGAAAAAAATAGATGATATCAAATCCCTACAAAAAAAATATGTAAAAAGTAATTATGATGCTTCTATAAAAGAAGAATTAGAAAAACTAGAAAAATCTCTCAATGAAATACCTCTTTATGTGATGTATCAAAGATACTTAACAAATGTAAATGAACAAATTTCTTATGTAGAAGAAGAAATAAATCAATATTTTTATCAAACATTGAATGAAAAGACAGAATAGAAAAATAATTGTGTAGTTTTTATCCCTCTTTGCATAAATTAGATTAGGGAGGGATACGTATGGCAAATTATAGAGAAATTGTTACAAAAGCTGTAATTTCGAAAGGAAAAAAACTTTTTACAACGTCAAATACAGTACCCGTGACAAATCATCCATCAACAATTTTGGGTTGTTGGGTAATTAATCACAACTTTAATGGTTCAAAAAATGGAGATCAAATACAAATTCATGGTAGTTATGATGTCAATATTTGGTATTCTTATGACAATGATACAAAAACAGAAGTATTAAAACAAACAGAAACCTATAATGAAGTGGTACATATGCGACCAAGAGAAGAAGAAGCGAATGGAGAAGAAATTATCGTACGCAGTTTAAAACAACCAAATTGCATCAAAGTAGATATTGATGGTGATAAAATTAACTATACAATTGAAAAAGAATTAGGAATTGAACTAGTAGGAGATGTCAAAGTAAAAATAGAAACCAATGCAGAAGAAGATCCATGGGATGAAATAATTGATGAAACGAAACAAGAAGAGGAAGTAGAGAAAATAGATGAAGAGGTAAAAGAAGACTTTATTCAAGAAGAACAACAGTTTTAAATTCATAAAGAAATAAATAACTCTCAATGTGCTGGGGGTTATTATTTTGATAAAATATATAGAGAAGAAGGAATGTTATCAAAAAAAGGTTGACAGAGATATAAATTCCCGTTATAATAGGAAAAGAAATAAAGAAATGGAGGAAAATTTATGGCAGTTAAAATTCGTTTAACTAGAATGGGAGCAAAGAAAAGACCTACTTATCGTATCGTTGCTACAGATTCTAGACGTCCTAGAGATGGAGAATATTTAGAATTGATTGGTACTTATGCACCAGTAGGAGAAGCACAAGTAAAAATTAATGAAGAGTTAGCAATGAAATGGTTAAATCGTGGAGCAATTCCAACAGATACTGTAAGAAACTTATTTAGTAAAGCAGGAATCATGAAGAAATTTGCAGAATCAAAGGCAAAGAAGGAAAAGTAAGATGGATTTAGTAACATTGACAGAAGAAATTGTAAAATCATTAGTAGAAAATAAAGATGCAGTAAGTGTAAAAGAATTCCCTACAGAAGAAGAAAATGTAATGCTAATTCAAGTTGTAGTAGCGGAAGAAGATATGGGCCGAGTAATTGGCAAAGGTGGAAAATGTGCAAATGCCATCCGTACTTTAGTCCAAGCAAGTAGTTCTTTAAAAGAAAATAAGTATATTAAAATTGACATAGACAAATTTTAGTAATTATAATTTTTTCTGTGCATTGAGATACGAGAGTATCTCTTTTTTGTTTGACAAAAATGTAGGGGGGGGGGTATAATTTGAATAGAAGAAAATAAAACGGAGGAGAAAAGAGAAATGAAAAAGGAAAAGAAGAGTCA
>CANQFX010000077.1 GCA_947600015.1 uncultured Bacilli bacterium | reverse complement strand
TTTTAGGTGGAGGAACAGGCATATCTTATTTATTAAGAGGACTTAAGAAATTCCCTTTAGATATTACGGCAGTAATTACCGTATCAGATAATGGCAAATCAACAGGGAAACTACGAGAAGAATTTCACACTCCTGCGGTAGGAGATATCAGAAAAGTAATCACATCTCTATCAGAAATCGATGAACCAATTAAAGAAATGATGTCTTATCGTTTTAATACCTCAAGTGATTTAGATGGACATGCAATAGGAAATTTAATATTAACAGCGATGTTAGATATTACTGGTTCATTAAAAGAATCGATTGCCCATTTAAGTAAATTATTAGATGTACGACATACAGTATTACCAATTTCTGAAGATTCTAATCTTACTTTAATAGGAGAAGATGAGAGTGGAAATATCATTGAAGGAGAAGAACAAATTACTAAATCACCACACAAAATAAAACGAGTATATTATAAGAAAGAACCCAAGGTCTTAAAAGAAGTACTAATTGCAATTGAAGAGGCAGACTTAATTATATTTAGCATGGGAAGTTTATATACAAGTATTCTCCCTAATATCATTTGTAAAGAAGTAAAAGAATCTTTAAATAGAACAACTTCTCCTATCATGTATTTATGTAATGCAGTAACTCAACCAGGAGAAACGGATGGATTTCATGTAAGTGATCATATAAAATTAATTAATGAATACCTAGATTTTAAGAAAATTGATGCCGTTATTGCCAGCAATACAAAAATTGATTTAGAAATTGCAAAAAAATATGAAACAGAAGAACAAAAAGATCCAGTAGAAATTGATTATGATGAAATTAAAAAATTAGGAGTAGAATTAATTGAAGATGACTTGATTACAATTGAAGATAATACCTTAAGACATAATAGTCTAAAACTAAGTTCTTTAATTTTTTCTTATTTAATGAGGAAATAAATGTCATATACAACAAAAATAAAAGAAGAAATTTGTCAAAAGAAAAATGGAAAGTCAGAAATGATTGCTGAACTTTCTGGTTTTATGAGAAACAATGGATCAATAAAAGAAGAAAAATTTATACTAACAACAGAAAATATAGATATTCTAAATCGCTTAAAAGAAATGATTGAATTACTTTATGAAATAGATTTAATAGAAGAAATAAAAGAAAATTTAAATTTTAGTAAAAAAAATTTATATGTTTTAACAATAACATCAAAAAAAGACTTTATTTTGCAAGATGTTGGCTATTATACCAAGGAAAATCAGTATCAAAAGACCCCTCCTACTTATATTGTGGGAGCAAATGAAGAAATCAGAGCATATCTTAGGGGAGTATTTTTAGCTTGTGGAAGTATTAATGATCCTAAAACATCAAGATATCATATGGAACTGTTAATTGCACAACCAGAAGAAGCAGTTTTTATTCAAAAACTAATCAATTTATTCGACTTAAATGCGAAAATTTTAAGCAGAGACAAAGGATATATGATATACATTAAAGAAGCGGAAAAAATCAGTGATTTTATAAAAATATTGGGAGCAAATAAGGCAGTAATGTATTTTGAAGATGTAAGAATTTATCGAGAGAAAAAAAATCAGACAAATCGTCTGAACAACTGTGAACAGGCAAATATAGACAAAGTTATACAAACAGCAACGGTACAATTAGAACAGATAAAAATAATAGAAGATAATAGGAGTGTAGAGTTATTGGATGAGAAAACCAAAGAAACGTTAGAGTATCGAAAAAAATATCCAGAAGCATCACTCAAAGAATTATCAGAAATTATTACCTATGAGACAGGAAAAACGATTACAAAGTCAGGATTAAATCATCGTCTAAGGAAAATAAAAGAACTAGCGGAGCGCATAAAAAAAATTAATTAACATATATCAATTGACTTATCACTACATTTTTTATGTAAACACGAAGGGTTTCTTTTTTTATTGACAAAATCGTAGGGGGGGGGGGTATAATCTTGGTAGAAGAAAATAAAACGAAGGAAGGATAGATAAGTATGAAACTGCAAAAAAGAAAGAATATGATACTTATAATATCTAGCCTAGTAATTGCTATTATTAGTCTTACTATTGTTTATGCAGCTTTAAGTACAAATTTAAAAGTGACTGCTAGTAATGTAACACAAAATGTAGCCAGTTGGAATGTTGGATTTGCGCCTGCAACGATAGCAGGAAAAGTTTATCAAAGTACCACAAGTACAACAGAAATGAACTGTGGTTCGGCTACAGTAGAATCAGGATTAGTTACAGTAGGTGCAACCACTTTATCGAAACCAGGTGATCAATGTGAATGGGGACCAATTACAGTACAAAACAATGGAACAATCGATGCAAAATTAACAAGCATTATAACAACAGCACCAAGCGGTGTTAGTTGCACAGGTAATAATTCTGGCAAGTTGATTTGTGGTAATATCACGTATTGGTTATATATTAGTGGAAAAGTAGTACCATTAGATACCATCGTAAAAGCAGGAGGAACGTATGTATTTAATATATATGCAGAATATAGTGGAAGCAGTTTAAATTCTTCAAAAGTAACACAAACAGGAGTAAGTTTTTCTCTTACATGGAGTCAATATTAATATTTTAAGTATGTAATAATAAATAAATTGAAAATTTGTTGAATGAATTTCAACATGGAAATTTGTCATAGAGGGGAAAGAACAAAAGAAAGGAAGGTTAGGTTCATATGAAAATGCAAACAAGAAAAAATTTAACTATTACTATATCCATATTGATAATTTTTATAATAGGGCTTAGTGTTATCTATGCAGCTTTAAGTACCAATTTAAAGGTAACTGCTAGTAATGTAACGCAAAATATTGCTAGTTGGAATGTTGGGTTTGTAGCGGGAACAGTAAATGCAACCGAACAGGGAACAAGCGCAACAGGAAGAAGCTGTGGAACTGCAACTGTTACAGCCAATTCTGTTAGCGTAAGTGACAGTACTTTAACGAAACCTGGAGATGTATGTTATTGGCCAGTTACAGTAAAAAACAGTGGATCAATTAATGCAAAAGTAGGAAGCATTAATACAACAATGCCAAGTGGAATTAGTTGTACTGGGGCAAATACTGGTCAATTAGTATGTGGAAATATTACTTATTGGTTGTGGGTTCCACAACAAAATAATGTTGCTGCACATACACTAGCAGTAAATGAGACTCTAGCCTCTGGAGCTTCAATGATAATTCAAGTATGGGCAGAATACAGAGGTACAGCATTAAGTTCTACTACGGTAAAACATACAGGACTTTCTTATTCTGTTTCATGGAGTCAAAATTAAAATAATCGATTAAAAATTTTGATCAAAAGATTAACCTTCAATAATTTTATCAACTAAACCATATTGTACGGCACTAGAAGCATTTAAATAATTATCGCGTTCTGTGTCTTTTTCAATTTTTCTTAATGATTGTTTTGTATTTTTAGCAAGAATTTTATTTAATCTTTTTCGCAAATCAATAATACGATCAGATGCAATTTTAATATCACTTGCTTGTCCTTCCGCGCCACCTAATGGTTGATGAATCATAACATCTGCATTAGGAAGGATATAACGTTTTCCAAAAGTTCCACTAGAAAGAAGAAAGGCAGCCATACTAGCCGCAATTCCAAGGCATATAGTAGAAACATCACTTTTAATAAAATTCATTGTATCATAAATAGCCATTCCCGCTGAAACAGATCCTCCGGGAGAATTAATATAGATTGAAATATCTTCATGATTTAAAGAATCTAAATACAAAAGTTCCGCAATTACACTATTAGCAAGGGTATCATTAATTTCTCCACTAATAAAAACAATTCTTTCTTTTAATAAACGAGAGAAGATATCATAACTTCTCTCACCATCTAATTCACGATCAATAACAACAGGAACTAAATTCATATTTATCACCTACACATAGTATAATGTAAAGGAAAGAAAATATACGTATTTTCTTTTGACAATTTATGATATAATGAAAATAAGATAATAAAAAGGGTGATTAAGATGATAGAGACAATTGAGGTAACGGTAAACGGAAAAAAATATCAATTAAGTAAAGGAATAACATTACAAGAAATTGCAAAAGAATTTCAAAAAGATTTCGCTTATCCTATCATTTTAGCAAAAGTAAACAATCGTCTCCAAGAATTAACAGCAGAGATAAAAGAAAATGCGGAAATTAAATTTTTGGATTTAACATCTAGAGAAGGAAATCGGGTGCATATTAGTGGACTTACTTATATCTTAATTTATGCAGTAAAAAAACTATATGGACAAGAAGAAAATATTATTGTGCAACATTCTTTAGATAAAGGAATTTATATTGAAACAACATTTCGCCTTACAGAAGTAAAATTAGATATGATAAAAGATATGATGAA
>CANQFX010000076.1 GCA_947600015.1 uncultured Bacilli bacterium | reverse complement strand
GACAGGAGAAGGAGTAGATGCTCTTTTAGCAAGCATTATTGAGAAAATTTCTGCTCCTACAGGAAACAAAAAAGATCCCTTACGGGCACTGATTTTCGATAGCTTATTTGATTCTTATCGTGGTGTTGTGGTGAGTATTCGCGTTATGGATGGAACCGTGATGGTAGGAGATACCATTCAGATGATGGAAACAGGTGCCACTTATGAAGTAGTAGGTCTTTCCATTAATAATCCCAAAGAAGTGAAGATTGAAAAATTAGAAGCAGGAGAAGTAGGATATTTATATGCTTCTATTAAAAGTATAGGAGATGTTCATGTAGGAGATACCATTACAAAACTTAGTAATCCAGCCAAAGAAACACTTCCTGGGTATCAACAAATGATGCCAATGGTTTATTGTGGTCTATATCCGATTGAATCGAATAAATATGATGATCTAAGAGAAGCGTTAGAAAAATTGAAGTTGAATGATGCTTCCTTATCCTTTGAACCAGAAACTTCTCATGCCTTAGGTTTTGGTTTTCGTTGTGGTTTTTTAGGCCTTTTACATATGGAAATTATTGAAGAGCGAATTGAAAGAGAATTTCATATTGATTTAATCGCAACATCTCCTTCTGTTGTATATGAAGTAATATTAACAGACGGTAGTAAAATTCAAGTGGATTCTCCTACAAAAATGCCAAAACGAGAAGTAATTTCCAAGACATTAGAACCCTATGTAAAAGTAAGCATCTTCTCGCCAAGTGAATATATTGGTTCTATTATGGAATTATGTCAAAATAAACGGGGAACGTTTCTTAATATGGATTATTTAGATCAAACGAGAGTAACCATCCACTATGAAATGCCTTTATCAGAAATTGTATATGACTTTTTTGATAAATTAAAGTCTTATACGAAAGGATATGCTTCTTTTGATTATGAATTCGTTGGTTATAAAGAAAGTAACTTAGTAAAAATGGATATTTTATTAAATGGAGAGATTGTCGATGCATTAAGTGTAATTATTCATAAAGATTTTGCTTATGCTAGAGGGAAAAGTGTAGTAGAAAAATTAAAAGAGCTAATTCCAAGACAAATGTTTGAAGTTCCCATTCAAGCATCGATTTCTTCCCACGTAATTGCACGAACAGATATTAAGGCAATGCGCAAGAATGTACTGGCAAAGTGTTATGGTGGAGATGTCACTAGAAAGAAGAAGTTATTAGAAAAACAAAAAGAAGGAAAGAAAAGAATGAAAAAAATTGGTAGTGTAGAAGTACCACAAGAAGCCTTTTTATCCATTCTTTCTACCGATGAAAATAAGTAGGTGATATTATGATAGAAAAGGGAAGAAGTAGAGAATCAAGAATATTTCAAAATATGCTTTCTAATGAACAGAAAGAAAAAATAGAAATGTTTTATGAAGAATGTTTGACGCGGGAGTATAAAGAATGGAAAGAAGAAAGTGAAGTGCAAACATATATAGAAGAACAAGATTGCTATTTATCTGATGTAATGCGAGAATATTCTGGATGGAACTATAAGCATATTAACAACGCTTTACGAGGAACATGGAACTATGAAGAAAATGGTCATGAAGAGCAAAAAGAAAGATATTTGGCAGTTGGTCATGAAATGTCAGAACAAATAGAAGAACATGGCATTTCCTTAGGAAATAGGAAAGTATTTCGAGGAGTTAATCTATCTTATTTTAAAAACTATGGTATTACTAGCATGGAAGAACTTTCATTTTTGAAAGGGCAACTTCTGATTGATTCTGGTTTTGTTAGTACATCCTGTCTCGAAAAACAATGCTTTTTTCAAAAGGACAATGAATTAGGAATCGATTATAATATTGAGATAGAATATTTGGTTCCAGAAGAGTTTCGTGATGGTATGTTATTAGGAGCGAATGCTTATAATCAGGAACAATGGGAATATGTAATTAATATCTATCATCCTGCAAAAGTAATCGATGCTACAACAGATGGAAAAACAGCAAAAATACAAGCTATATGGATTCCTAAAAAAGTATATGAAGAAGATTATTGTTATCGAGGACAAACAAGATGATGAAAAGTTGTTATATTCATATTCCTTTTTGTGAGAAAATTTGTTCATATTGTGACTTTTGTAAAATGTATTATAATGAAAAATGGGTAGATGCTTATTTAGAAGAATTAGAAAAGGAAATGAAAAAATATCAAAATGAAGTTTTAGAAACGATTTATATTGGTGGAGGAACCCCAAGTTGTTTATCGATACAGCAATTAGAAAAATTATTTCAAATCACTTCTGTTTTGCAAAAAAAGAAACATTATGAATTTACGATGGAAGCAAATTTTGAAAGTATTACCAAAGAAAAATTAGAATTGATGAAAAAAAGTGGTGTAAATCGTTTAAGTTTTGGTTTAGAGACCACAAACCAAAAACATCTAGCTTTATTAGAACGAACCATTTCGAAAAAGAAAGTAAAAGAAGTTCTCGTGACGGCAAGAGCATTGGGGTTTAGCAATATTAATATTGATTTGATGTATGCTTTGCCAGAAGAGACAATAGAAGAATTAGAACAAGATTTAGAATTTGTTTTTTCCTTACAACCAGAACATATTTCTTGTTATTCTTTAATGATAGAACCACATACCAAACTAGGAATTCATCATGTCGCAAATATAGAAGAAGATTTAGATGCCCAAATGTATCAGTTGCTATGTCAAAAAATGAAAAGGCAAGGATTTATCCATTATGAGATTAGTAATTATGCTAAAAAAGGATATGAATCGAAACATAATTTAACGTATTGGAATAATTTAGAATATTATGGATTTGGATTAGGAGCCAGTAGTTATATAAACAAAAATCGGTATACAAATACAAAATCTTTTACTAATTATTTAAAAGGAAAATATTTATCTTATAGTGAAAAAATAGAAGAAGAGGACAATCTATTTTATGATATTATGTTAAAATTACGGACAAAAAGAGGAATTAATATAGAGAAACTAGAAGAAAAATATCATGTAAAAATAGAAATTACTTCACTATTAGAACAAAAATTACTAAAAAAAAGTAGAAAGTTTATTTCTATTCCAGAAGATAAGTGGTATATTAGTAATGAAATCATATTACGATTTCAAGAGGGAGTAGTAAAAAATGAAGAGGGAAGAAGTATTTAAAAAAGAATTAGAATACATCAAAAGTGAGAGGATAAAGAAAGCCTGTTTAGAAATGATCGCTTTATTACCTGATTATTTTTTTGAGATAGCAGCTTCATCTACAGGAAAGTATCATCCAGAATATGCCTTAGGCAAAGGAGGATTGCTTCGCCATACCAAAGCAGCAGTCAGAGTTGCGTATGAATTATTACAGGATTCTTGTATTGGAGATAAATATACAAGTGATGAAAAAGATTTCATGATCATGGCTTTATTATTGCATGATGGTCTAAAGTGTGGATTAGAAAAGGAACAATATACAAGATTTGATCATCCACTTTTAATGGCAAATTATATTAAGGATAATAAAGATAAATTAGGCTTAGAAGAAAAAGAAATTGAATTTTTAATGGATGTAATAAAAACTCATATGGGTCCTTGGACCGTAGATTATCAAGGAAATGAAGTATTAGAAAAACCAAAAACAAAATACCAAAATTTTGTTCATATGTGTGATTATTTAGCAAGTAGAAAATGTATTTTACTTCCATTTGATAAAAATAACAATATTATGGATGAAGAGAAATAATAATTTCAAAAGAAAGGAAGATGAAAATATGGCTGGAAAAATTATTGTCATTGAGGGAACGGATTGTTCTGGAAAAGAAACCCAGTCGATCCTTTTAGAAAAAAAGTTAAATGAATTAGGGAAAAAGTGTATTAGATTTTCTTTTCCTATGTATGATACCCCAACAGGAAAAATAGTAGGAGGACCATATCTTGGAAAAGAAGAAATTACAAAAAGTTTCTTTCCTGAAGGAAGTGTCAATGTCGATCCCTATGTTGTTTGCTTGTATTATGCAGCAGATCGGAAATATAATATTCATAAGGCACTAGAATATTTAGAAAAGGACTATTATGTAATATTAGATCGTTATACTACTTCTAATCTTGCTTATCAAGGAAGTAAAATAAAAGATAAAGAAGATCGATTCTATATGTATCAATGGATTGATAAATTAGAATATTGGTTGTTACAACTACCAAAGCCAGATAAAACAATATTTTTGCATATGCCATATAAATATTCTATGGAACTAATGAAAAATAGAACCTCGTTAGATGAACATGAAAAGTCAGAAGAATTCCTTAAAAATGCAGAAGAAGCATATATTGAACTTTCAGAACTTTATAATTGGAATCGAATTGAGTGTATTAAAGATGATAAATTACGAAGCATTGATGATATTAATCAAGAAATTTTACAAGTTATAGAAGATGTAGAAAAATAGTGTATACAAAGGAGAAAATAGTTTCTCCTTTTTTTATTTGACAAAATTGTAGGGGGGG
>CANQFX010000075.1 GCA_947600015.1 uncultured Bacilli bacterium | reverse complement strand
ATTGATTTGCCAACTTAAGTTAGAATATTCCTTTTAATTTTGGTGAATATAAAAAAACGCTACAAAGGAAAAAATTCTTTTAAGGTTTTGTTTGACTTTCTAACGGTTTTATGTTAAAGTTATTAAGCAGAAACAAAAGCGCAAAGGAGGAAAATATATGGCAATTAATACAACAAACAGAAAACCAAATATGACAAAAAGAATTCGCTCTCACGCTTTGAATACGACAAATAGTACTCAAAAATTAAATCTACAAGTTTATAGATTAGAAAACGGAAAAAAAGTGAGAATGACAACCAAAGAAAAAAGAACATCATTAAAAAACGCAAAAACTGCATAAATTGCAGTTTTATTTTTTTTAAGAACAAGTATATCCATTCTGAGTTAAATTTTCCTCTACTGTAGCACGTTCATCATCTAAATTAAATTCAACATTAGTAAAAATATCTCCTGTATATTTTGCATCTAACGACGTTTTATCAAAAGAAGCCAAATCTATAGTAATGGTAGAATGAAGATTGCCCTCTGCCTGTTCTACTGAAAGTTGATAACCAGTTGGTGATTGATCAATAAGAGATTGATATGTATTAAAAAGAGTTTGAATCGTCGTAGAACCAGTAGAGTTCCCAGCGGTAACCACAACATCTAAAGTTTTTTGATAACTTTGTAATTTAGAATCATGAAATACCAAAACCATTCCTCTAGTAACATCCGTACCATCCGCATTTCCTGCTTGAGATAACTGACAAGTAATCTCTACGTTCCCCTCAGTATCTGAATTTTCAACGACTGGTGTCTTTTCCGAATTAGCATTAGAAGAAGTGTTCTCACCACCATCAATCATAGCCATAATCGGCTGATACAAAATACCAATGATAATTGCAAAAAGGCCAAGAACTCCTACAATAATAGCTGGTTTTTTACTAGTTTTCTTTTCAAATTTGGCAACTTCTTCCACAGCGCTTAAATTTAATACTTGTGTATTAGCTACATCTTGTTGCGCCCCAGCAGAAACTACTGGATTTACTATATTATTTGAATTTTGTTCATTCCCTGAAACAGGAATATTGGATTGATTACCTGGATTCATATTTCCACCCCTATTCTTAATTGTATTATAGCAGATATCATTCATTTCTCCAAGAAAAAAATGACTATTTCTAGCCATTTTTATTTTTTGCATCAAATTTCTTACGCTCTTCTGTATTCAAAATTCTTTTTCGAATTCGTATATAATTTGGTGTTACTTCTACTAACTCATCTGAATTAATATAATCTAAAGCATATTCTAAGGTAATTGGTCTTGGTCTTTTTAACACAACAGTATGATCTGATCCCGCTGCTCTAGTATTAGTAAGTTGTTTTCCCTTTACTACATTCACTGCCAAATCATTATCTCGATTACATTCTCCTACGACCATACCTTCATATACTTCTGTTCCTGGTTCAATAAACATAATGCCTCGATCTTCTAAATTTCCAATAGAATAAGCCGTTGCATTACCATTTTCCATAGATACCAAAACACCAAGTTTTCTTTCTCCAATGACCACATTCTCATAAGGAAGATATTCTTTAAAGGTATGATTCATAATTCCATAACCCTTAGTTAAAGTCATAAAATCAGTAGAAAAACCAATCAATCCTCGTGATGGAATTGTATATAATAAACGAACTTGATTTTCGAAATTCGTCATATTGTCCATCTTTCCCCCGCGAATTCCTAATTGCTCAATGACAGAACCAACACAATCTTCTGGTACTTCAATTTGTAATTCTTCATATGGTTCATATTTTACCCCATTGATTTCCTTAATAATGACAGTAGGTTTAGAAACTTCTAGTTCAAAGCCTTCTCGACGCATATTTTCAATTAAAATACCTAAATGCAACTCTCCTCGACCACTGACTAAAAAAGATTCATTTGTTGCTTGTTCTACTCTTAAACTAACATCCTTTTGTGTTTCACGAATTAAACGTTCTTCAATCTTTCTCGCTGTTACAATCTTACCATCACGTCCTACAAAAGGAGAAGAATTTGTTCCAAATGTCATTTGAAGTGTAGGTTCATCAATATGTAATTTTGGTAAAGGCAAAAGATGATCTGCATTACAAAGAGTTTCCCCAACAGAAATATCAGAAAGCCCAGCTACGGCAACAATATCACCTGCTTCTGCCTCTTCAATCTCAATGCGCCTATATCCATAAAATCCAAATAATTTTTGAATCCGAAATGCTTTTGTACTCCCATCTAACCGAATACAAGTAACCATCTCCCCAGTCTTAATTTTTCCATTGTGAACTTTCCCTATTCCAATTCTACCTACAAATTCATTATAATCTAATAAAGCAGGCTGGAATTGTAAAGGACTAGCGCTATCACCAGTAGGAGCTGGAATTTCTTCTAAAATCGTATCTAAGATTTCAGTAAATCCATCTGTTTGTGTAGACAAATCTTCATCAAAAGAACAAGTTCCATTTACAGCAGAGGCATAAATCACTTTAAAATCTAATTGACTATCATCCGCACCAAGTTCAATAAATAAATCTAATACTTCATCTACCACTTGACTACATCTAGCACTTGGCTTGTCTACTTTATTAATAATCACAATAGGTTTTACTTTTGCTTCAAAAGCTTTTTTCAATACAAATCTTGTTTGAGGCATTGCGCCTTCATAAGCATCAACAACAAGTAAAACACCATCTACCATATTCATAATACGTTCTACTTCTCCACCAAAATCAGCATGTCCTGGAGTATCTAAAATATTAATTCGTACACCCTTATAGTCCATCGCCGTAGTTTTCGCTAAGATGGTAATTCCTCTTTCTTTTTCTAAATCGTTTGAATCCATAGATACATCAGATACATCTTCATTATCACGAAACATTCCTGAATGTTTTAAAATACCATCTACTAAAGTTGTTTTTCCATGATCTACATGTGCAATAATTGCGACATTTCTCTTTTCCATATTTTACACCTCTTTACACATCGCACTTGATTATATCATAGAAAAGCAAAAATTACTAGTCATTTTCTATTTTTCCAAATGAATTTCTCTCTTTTCCCTAATTTTCTTATAAAAATAACTAACGATAAGAAGAACCAATAAAATTTTAATCGGAGTTTTTAATTTACCAATATAGCCATTAATTTTAATCCAATTTCCTCCTAATGTATAGCCAACATAAACAAAAACAAAAGTCCAAGGAATAGAACCAATTGTAGTGTAAATTAGAAATTTAACAAAGGAAAGACGCATGATTCCTATAGGAAGAGAAATTAATGTCCGAATAATAGGAAAATTCCTTCCAATTAAAGAAGCAAAAAGACCATATTTATTAAACCAAGAATCTGACTTTTCTAAATCTTCTTCCTTCATAAAAAAATATTTTCCATATTTCTTAATGAATGGTTTTCCTCCAAAATAACCCATAAAATATATCACAATAGCACAAAATACACTACCAAGTAATCCTGTCAAAAACGCACCCCAAAAAGAAAAAATTTTTCTGCCCGCTAAAATTCCTCCTGTTGCTAAAATAGCCTCACTGGGTATGATAATAATGATAGCCTCGAGCACCATTCCTAAAAACATACCGAAATACCCATAATTATGAATTAAGTCAAGGACAAAATTTCCCATTCTATCACCTATATAATTTTATGAAAAAAGAATTAATTCTTGCTTAATTCTTCTATATATTGATAAAGATATTTATATTCTTTTTTATTCAACGAATCTAATTTAGAATGATGTTCCTTCATAATTGCCCCTTGAAAAGCAGTAAGCATTTCTAAATCATTGATATCATCTCCAATAACATATAAATTAGAGATTGAAAGTTTTTCTAAATTACAAAGGCGTTTTAAGGCATTACATTTATTTACAGAAGCATCTACAATATTAATATGTTCTCGGCTAATATAAGAATAAACATTCACATTCTTCATAATATCAGTCATAATTTGTTGGGCTACATTAAAGTCTTCATAATGTACAGCTATTTTTACACAATCATTTATATTCTCCGTCTCATTATACCCATCATCTAAATAATAAGGATAAGAATAATGCTGTAAAATGGATGTAGTAGCTACGATTCTTTCTTTTGACAATAAAATAGTATCAATACAATAATCTAAATTATTAAAAATTTTAGTGCCATCATTACAAATCAAATAACTATAAGGGATCTGATATTCATTTAACTTTAATTTAATACTAGAATAATTTCTTCCAGTAATAATAACAAAAATATTTCCTTGCAAAATATATTTTTTTATTGCTTCTAAATTATGTTTAAAAACTTCTGCGTTCTCTACATATAATGTATTATCAAAATCACTAGCTAGAATTTTCATATCATTCACCCACTCTTCTATATCCAGTATATTATATTTATCATAGAATAACTAGTTTTTTCAAAAATAAGAAAAAAAGGTTGACATTATTGAGATTTATAGTATAATTAAAAATGTCTACTTGATTTTAGTCGGGCTAAGGTTCGATTAATATATGCGGATGTAGTTTAATGGTAGAACCTCAGCCTTCCAAGCTGACTACGTGGGTTCGATTC
>CANQFX010000074.1 GCA_947600015.1 uncultured Bacilli bacterium | reverse complement strand
TAATCTTCATAATCTTCAATGGAATTATCATCATTTAAATTATGCTCTTTAATCATTTCTTGGGGAATAATATAACCTTCTGGTGATTTTTTATCTGATAAGATTCCAATAGAGAAATCTTTTACCTCATCTATATCTTTTGCTTGCGTTGCATTCATTGTAATTAAACTAGAAGAATAAGTAACAAATACTTTATTAATACTATTTAATTGTCCATAAATGTAAAAAATAATTCCACCTACTGCTCCACAAATAAGAGAGTAGAAAATCATAAAGGTAATCACACCTGCTTTTTTCCTTCGTTTTTTATTTTTCCTTCGCACGATAAAAATTAAAATAAGATCAATTCCAATAAGAATTCCTATGACAATATAACGTAGCATACTTTCAATAGAACTTAATAGGAATATCTCATAAATTGCAAATGCACTAACGAGAAGAGAAATAATTAAAAAAAATGTCGAAACAACTTTACCACCTGATTTGTTTTGAGAACGTTCTTTTTCTTTTGCCATAAATAATATTTCCTCCATTTAGTTAACTACCTTAAATTATATCGAATTTTTGCCTGTTTTTCAATACTTCGATCCATAAATATAATAGTTGACAGTATTTCACATATCAATATTCTGTCCTATTTTTCGTCAAATCATGTCAAATAATATCAATATTTTTTCAAAATTACCCAAAGGGAATCAGAATACTGTTATAATATATTTAAAGAATAGATGGAGGTAATGCATATGAAAAAATTCGTGATTTTTATGACAATTTTTTTCAGTATACTTTTGGTTTCACCAAAAGATGTTTTTGCCTATTCATCAGATAATTATCGAAATAGAGCTTTGTGTGGTACATTTGAAGTAGCGAGTTTTAAAAGTGATGGTAGTATTGTAAAAGCAAGTTGCCACAGTACGTATGAACAAGCCAAAAGTTGGATGAAAAGTAATGGAGGAGCCGATCTTGCCATTATGACAAGAGTAGGGGGAACAACAAAGATTATTGATGCCAATGAAGCATTATTAGATTTAAGTGTTAACCCAGAAACATTAACGTATTTTTATACGAATGCCAATTTAACGGGATCTTCTTATACTTATATGGATACTGGTTCCTTATATGGAGGAGTAGACGGAGCCTTATTAGATAGCGCCTATTCTAGTGTGCAAGGAAAATGGGTTGCGAAAGTAAAAACGGGTAATTTTACAGGATGGATTGAACAAAGTACCTATGAAGTTGTACCCCTTACTTGGGTAAAGTCATCTAGCAGCTATACGATAACAGCCGATTCTATTCGCCATAACTATGTTGCGAAAATACAAAATACTTATTCTGGTAATGCAGGAAGTACGATTGGACCAAAACCAGAAATGTTAAGTACGGGTACCTACTATAGTTATGATGGACATTATTTTTATAAAGATTTAAAAACACTAGTAAAAGATTATAAAAATGGAAATTACAATAACGCAGTAAATAAAAACAATCCTTATTATAATTATTATATGTATTTATCGAATCATACTAGAACAAGTTATTCCAGCATTAATATTGACGAATATATAAGAAATAATATGGGAATTACACAAGATGTATATGGAAATGAGTCAAGTAATAACAATTCTAGGCTTTATGGTAAAGGAACATTTTTCTATTATGCTCAAGAAAAGTATGGAGTCAATGCAATACTTGCTTTAAGTTTAAGTAGAAATGAAACAGGAAATGGACGCAGTCATTTAGCTATTAATAAGAACAATGGTTTTGGTTTAAATGCAGTAGATTCCAATCCAACACAAGCCGCAAATTGGTATGCTTCTTTTGCAGACAGTATCTTAGGATATGCTTCTAAATGGATTACTTATGGCTATGCCCATCCTAGAGATTGGCGTTATTTCGGTCCTCAATTCGGAGATAAGTGGATTGGAATGAATGTAAAATATGCATCGGATACTTATTGGAGTGAAAAAATGGCTGCGAATTATTATTCTCTTGATAAAGCCAAAGGCATGCAAGATTATAATTACTATCAGTTAGGTGTAGTAACTAGACAAGTCAATGCTTATCAAGATGCCACAAGTAAATCGAAATTTATTTATTCTTATCCAGAAGCAGAAGATGGTGTTGTCATTATTGGAGAAAAACAAGGAGAAAGTATCAATGGCAATACTACTTGGTATAAAGTAATAAGTGACTTAAATATTGATGCAAACTATAATGAAATTACCTCAGGAAATTATAATTGGAATGGTGCTGTTTATATTCCAGCTACGTATGTAAAGAAAATTAATACAGGAAAAAAAGGTTATATAAGTCCAAATAATGTAACAGCATATCAAAATAAGGATTATAGTTATGATTTATCTGTCGAAAATGCAACGTTAAAACCAAAAATAGGAATTACAACAAAACAGGTAAATTACTATTATGATTCCTCTCTTCAAAGTAAAAAAAATCAAATACTATTAAAAGATCGTTATGTCATGGTTTATGCAATTGCTTATGATAAAAATCACAATGTAATCTCTTATTTAGTAACTTCTGACTATAAATATGATCAAAAAGAATGGGTCAGTGCAGATGCTATTCGTTTAGTAAGTGGAAAATATGGAAAAGTTAGTGTAACAGCAGCAGGAAATCAATATACCTGGGTTAACTCTGTTCCAGAAGATACGAAGGCAACATTAATTAGTGGTCAATATACGAATTCTTATGTACCAGTATTAGAACAAAAAAATGTAAATGGATATTTATGGTATAAAGTACCAGTGAATCTAAGTGGAACGAATAATCAATATGGTTGGACTCTTGCTAGTGCCCCTAATGTTGCAATTACCCTAGTAGAAACAAAAGTAGTAAATCAAGCTCCTGTAATTTATGCAGAAGATAAAACAATAGTACAAGGAACCAATTTTAATAAAAAAGAAAATGTACGAGCAACAGACAATGAAGATGGAGATATTACTTCTAAAATTACCATAACAGAAGATACCGTTAATATAGATCGTGTTGGAGAATATAAAATTACTTATCAAGTAATGGATAACGATAACAATAAAGCAACAAAAACAATTAAAGTAACAGTAACGGAAAACAGAAAACCAGTCATCGAAGCAGAAGATACGGAGATTACAAAAGGGCATAAAGTAGAAATTGAAGTTCATGCCAGTGATGCAGAAGATGGAGATTTAACTGCACAAGTACAAGAAATAGAAAATACCGTCAACAATGAAGTATTAGGAGATTATAAAATTGTATACCAAGTGACCGATAGTTATCATCAAACTACAACCAAGGAAATTAAAGTATCGATTGTAAAAGATAGAGCACCAGTCATTGAAGCGGAAGATCAAGAAATTTTATTAAATCAAAAATTTGATGCATTAGAAAAAGTAAAGGCACATGATATTGAGGATGGAGATATTACAAAAAATATCAAAGTAATAAAGAATAATGTAAAAACAGAAGAATTAGGAGAATATCAAGTAGTATATGAAGTAGAAGACTCTGCCAAAAATAAAACAACCAAAGAAATTAAAGTAAAAGTAGTAGAGAAATTATTACAACAAAAAGAAGGAACATTCTACTTTAATTATTTAAAAGAAAAGGATGGAAATCTAGAATTACAAGGATATCAAACCATTGTAGGAATCAACAATACATTAGATACTCAAATTGAGTATGAGATCATTTTAGAAGAAATCGAAACAAAGAAAGAAGTGACGCTAAAGGCAGATAGAATAGAAAAAGAAGTTGATATTCCAAAGAAAGTCTATAGTGCAGATGGCAAAGATTATACTTATTCTTGGTTTAATGCAGAAATGAATATGGATGAAGTACCAGTAGGAAACTACAAAGCATATATGAAAGCAATTGCGAAAGAAGAAGGTTATTATTCTAAAAGTTTAATTACCAATAAGACATATAATAATCAAACAACCAAGCTACAAGGAGAAAAACATTCTACATTGATTGGTAATAACTATGATACATCTACTTCTTTCGTAGAATTTAGAGTAAGAGAAGATGATACTTTAGAAAGAACAGGTTCTTTTATCTATAATCAATATGAAAAGTATACAAAGTTTGAATTTGTTGATAATCAACTATATTTACGAGGAAATAGTTATTCCTATGGTATGGATCTAGGAAAGAATAAAACAGTAAAAAGAAATATTATCTTTGAAAATATGGAAAACTATGAAACTTATATTAAAGAATTATCAAGTATTACAGATGGAAATTATCAAGTAATTTTACCAACTTCAGATAATTTAGATAAAACAAGAGCTTGGTATGATAAAAAGATTGATCTTTCTATTTTACCAAAAGGAAAGTATGTAATCTATATCGCAACAGAATCAAATATCAAAGATGTATCTGAAATGAAAGAAAAGCTAGGAAGAAGCCTAGATAGTGTTAAAGCAACAATAGATAACAAAAAATATTCTTTCAAGATTAATAAGGAAAGAGGAAATAGAATTGAACTTACAGTAGCATAAGAGAATTCACTGAATTCTCTTTTACTTTCTTTAATTATTATGATATGGTAATAAAAAGAGGTATGAATTATGGATGATAAACTATTAGAATATTTAATTGTAACAGATCAAGTAGATGAGTTTTTAGGATTGAAAACCAAACCAGAAGAGGAAGAACAAGAAAAGGAAGATACGGAAGATAAAAAAATAGAAAATTCTAAAAGAAGATGATGAAAGGAGAAAACTTGTCTCTTTTTTATTTGACAAAATTGTAGGGGAGGGGGGGTATAA
>CANQFX010000073.1 GCA_947600015.1 uncultured Bacilli bacterium | reverse complement strand
GAAGCAAGTGGACACGTGACAAGTTTTTCAGATCCTTTAATTGACTGTAAACATTGTAAAATGCGTCATCGTGTAGATAATTTAATTGACGATTTTGATTCCAATGCAAAAGCAGACGCAATGACCCAAGAAGAAATGATGAAATATATAAAAGAACATCAAGTCCCTTGTCCAAATTGTGGTTCTCATGATTTTACAGATATCAGACAATTTAATTTAATGTTTGAAACACATCGAGGGGTTACAGAAGATGCCAAGAATAAAGTTTATTTGCGACCAGAAAATGCCCAAGGAGAATACACCAACTATTTAAATGTACAAAGAACGATGCGTACAAAATTACCTTTTAGTATTGGTCAAATCGGAAAAGCCTTTCGTAATGAAATTACCCCGGGAAACTTTACATTCCGTACCATTGAATTTGAACAAATGGAATATCAAACCTTTTGCAAAGAAGGAACAGATAGTGAATTGTATGAATATTTTAAAGAATATGCAAAACAGTATTTTATTGATTTAGGAATTAAAGAAGAAAAATTGCGTTATCACGATCATGAAAAATTGGCATTTTATGCAAAAGAAGCATGTGATATTGAATATCAATTTTGTTTTGGTTGGGGAGAATTAAATGGAACACATAATCGTACCAACTATGATTTATCTCGTCATCAAGAGTATTCAACCGTTTCACAAGCATATTTAGATCCAGAAACCAACGAAAAATACATCCCTTATATTATTGAATCTACCGTTGGTTGTGATCGCCTTGTTTTAACAATATTAGATAATGCTTATGAAGAAGAAACTTTAGCAAATGGAGAAACAAGAGAAGTAATGAAATTCCATCCTTATCTTGCTCCTTATAAAGTGGCAGTGCTTCCTTTAAATAAAAAGTACCATGGACAAAAAGCCCAAGAAGTTTATCATACTTTGAGTAAATATTTTATGACAAATTATGATGAATCTGGTTCGATTGGAAAACGATATCGTAGATGCGATGCGATTGGTACACCTTTTGCTATTACCGTAGATGATAATACATTAAATGAAGGTACGGTTACAATAAGAGATCGAGATACCATGGAACAAATTACATTAAAATTAGATGAAGTAAAAGATTATATTGCACAAAAAATTGTATTTTAATGATTAAAAGAAAGAAGGAATATCATGTTACCAGTAATTGGCATACCTCTACGTTATCAAAAATTAAAAGATGAAAGACCAATTCTTTATCTTCCAGAACGAGTAAGAAGGACAATACAACATGCGAGAGGCTATGTATTTCCCATTGCTCCAGTACAAGATATAAATTATATTGAAACGAAGGGAAATGAATTTCCAGAATTAACAGAAGAAGAAAAAAGAGTGATAGATAAAAATTTGGATTGTTGTGATGGTTTGTTTTTACCTGGAGGAATAAAGTTTACTCCATATGATCGTTATATACTAGAATATGCAATAGAAAAGAAAATTCCAACGCTTGGTATTTGTTTGAGTATGCAAATGATGAGTTGCTATCAAGAAGAAGTGAAATTAGAAGAAAATAATACAGAAATAAACCATAAACAGGAAGATGATTTCTCTTTTTCACATAAAGTAAAAATTAAAAAAGATAGCAAATTATATGAAATTCTTGGCAAAGAAGAAATTTTTGTAAATAGTTTTCACCGCTATCATGCTACGGAAAATCACCTTTATAAAACAACTGCATATAGTGAAGATGGTTTAATAGAAGCCTTAGAGTATCCAGCAGACTTTTTTCATATCGGTGTACAGTGGCATCCAGAGATTAGTTATGATTTTGATATGGATTCGAAAAAAATAATTGACGCTTTTATTTTAGCGGCCAAAAAACAGCAAGAAAAACGAGAAAAAAGCCAAAAAGAGCCAGTACAATTTTGACAAAATAGGGAATTTGTGGTATAATGTATGCACCATTGGATAAAAGGGGGTAAGGAAATGGTAAATTTACGAAATATTGAATCAAAAAATAAATATGGAAATATGAATGGGGATGCTAGTTTTTATCCCGAAGGATGGACCAAAAAACAAATTCAAGAAGAATTTTTAAGACATCGTCTTGCTTTTGGAAAAGACTTTGGATTTGATGGACATAAAATGTTTATGGCAGATCAAAAAGACAGTAGTGAATATTTACGTGGAAAAGGAACGAAAATTGGTACTCACTTTGAAATTACAGAGGATTATGTCCGTGCTTTTCCTAATGGTTGGAGCGATATCGATGAAGATATTTTAGTAATTCGCAAAGAAACACCAGGCGTTGTCATTGGACATCCAGTTTCTGATTGTCCTGTCGTGATGATGTCAGATTTAAAAAATGGGATTACTGCCATTGCACACTGTAATGCAAAACTAGTAGATGAAAAACTACCAATGATGATTGCGGATGCGTTAGTAGATAACTATGGATGTAGAGAAAATGATTTATATGTCTATGTTAGTGCTTGTGCAGGACCTTCTTGGTGTTATGACCAGTTTCCAGGTTTTGCAAAAGATACAAAATTATGGAATGATGCCATTGCAGTGAAAAATATAAAAACAAAAGATGGCTACCAATCTATGTTTTATATTGATATAAGACATGCGATAGGCAAAGAATTAAAAGAAAGAAAACTAAATTCAGAACAAATAATTTATAATATGGATGATACCATTACGAATCCAAATTATTATTCCAATTCTGCGTCCAGCGAGAAAGGACGAAATGATAAAACAAAAGCTGGTCGTCATTTTGCTGGAGCATTTTATGAAGAATTTCCTTTGCGAGAGAAAATAAAAGAACGTATTATAACAAGATAAAAGAAAAGAATTTTCATTTTATCTATCTATTGATATAATATAGTAAAAGAAAGGAAAGGAGAAACAATGGAAATAGGAGCATTATTAATTGGTATTATTCCCGGAGTAATTAGTTGCTTTTTTGGTTTAAAATTACAACGTATTGTTTTAGCAATTACTTGGGTAATTGTAGGATTTTATTTAATGAATGCAATTCTCAGTCCCATGACAATTGATCCTAATTTTGCTTTGGTATTAAAAATAGGAGCAGGGTTAATTTTAGGAGCATTCAGTATGAAACTACAAAAAATAGGTTGGT
Source organism: uncultured Bacilli bacterium (assembly GCA_947600015.1). GTDB lineage: Bacteria > Bacillota_I > Bacilli_A > RF39 > UBA660 > CANRGD01. The sequence continues at coordinate 1,737 of CANQFX010000073.1, read as the reverse complement.
TTATCTTATTGTTCGTACTTGGATTCATGATAGTTTATACAACAACATCACCAATATGGTATAACTACCTTTTAGGCATTGTTGTAGGTGCTATTTTAGGAATTCTTGCTACTTTTTTATATGAGCCAATGATTATTATCAGTAGTTCCTTAGTTGGAGCATACTCTATTGTTAGTTCTATCATTCAATATTTTCATATAGAAACCGCAACATATACCATTGTCTTATTTATTGTAATTGCATTATTAGGATTAATTACTCAGTTTTCTAATTTTAGAAAAATAAAAACATAATATAACTGCAAACAGAATGGAGAAAATCTCCTTTTTTTATTTGACAAAATTGTAGGGGGGGGGGGGTATAATCTTGGTAGAAGAAAATAAAACGGAGGAGAAAAGAAAAAATGAAAAAAGAAAAGAAGAGTCATTTTAATCTATGGATATATATAATAATTATAGTTTGTATCTTATCTAGTAGTATTGCTTATAGTGCGTTAAATGCTAGTGTTAAAATTACAGCAGATGTTGTGATAGAACAACCAACCAATATATTATACGAAATGATGAGGAAAAGTTCTGTCATGGATAATATACAAAGTGATTATGTATCGAGTAGCACAGGAATTAATTTTAAAGCAATTTCTTCTAATACGAATGGCAAAGGAGTATATGAAAGAAAAGGAACAGAGAATCAACAATATCCGATTTATTATTACCGAGGAGAAGTCGATAATAACAATGTCCTATTTGCGAATTACTGTTGGAAGATTGTAAGGACAACCGAAACAGGAGGAATAAAACTAATCTTTAATGGCACACCATCTAGTAGTAATGCTTGTAATAATACAGGAACTGCTTCGCAACTAACAGTTAAAGCATTTAATATTAATTATGATTCCTTATCTCAAGTGGGATATCGATATGGAACCTTTTATGGATATAAACAAGGAACGGTAAATGGTGCTATATATGGGTCTTCTGTTAGTTATGGAAATGGAAACTATACGGTAAATAATACTTCTAATACTATCGATAATAATCATCATTATTCTTGTGGAACTAGTTCTAGTACATGCAGCACAGTACGGTATTATTATGCTAAAGATTATTATATCAATTTAACGAGTGGAGATACCATTGAAAGTGCTTTGAATAATATGTTTAGCAACAAATCAGATTCTACAATTAAAAACTATATAGAGAATACTTGGTATAAAGAACATATGACAAATTATAGTGATAAATTAGAAGATACAGTATGGTGTACAGATAGAAGTCTAGCTGATGCAGCTGGATGGAATCCAAATGGAGGTAATTTAAATGGTACGTTATATTTTGGGGGTGATGCAAGAAACAAGGCAGGCACTCCAGCCATAACATGTTCTAGAGAGGAAGATCGATTAACTGTTGCGAATGGTGGTGTAAAATATAAAGTTGGATTGCTCACAAGTGATGAAGTATTATTAGCGGGAGGACAAACCATTACAAATAATAATTACTTTTTAAATATAGGAAGCTATTATTGGTTAGGAAGTCCTTATACGACGAATAATATTTGTCCTGGTGGCTATAATGTTAGTGATGGTGGATTATTAGGATATAGTTATGGTATATATCGAGAACATGGGGTAAGACCAGCGATTTCTTTAAACCATGATTCTACATTTAATGGAGGAGATGGAACTGCAAATAGTCCTTATATCATAGATTAGCATTTTTACATTTTTACATTGGGGTA
>CANQFX010000072.1 GCA_947600015.1 uncultured Bacilli bacterium | reverse complement strand
TATTTATTACAGTGTACTCTGTAATAAATATCATATTGACTAGCAATTTCTCCTTCTAGATTAATTTTAATAAATTCTAGGGCTTTGGCAATTCCTGTTATCCCTGATTGTTCTCCGTTCTTTCTCCAAGCACTCTCCCAATCTTTACCTATCGTTTTACTTTGATATATTACACTTCCAGGAATAGAAGATTGTAACATTACTTTTATGGCTTCCATCCGAAGAGCCTTTCCTGTTGTTCCTGCAATCGCACCTTCATTTACAATATTTTGATTGCCAACGGATTGAACATGAGCTTGATAAGTTAAATGATAATCTTTTTCTTTATAACTATTTCCAGTTGCCTCTCCAGTACCTTTTGGCACTAATTTTACTTCTATTGCTTCTAGTCGGAAAGCATAATCCATACTACCGGCAATTTCTCCATTTTTGGCCCAACCTAACCAACCTAAATTTTGGCAATAGGTCCTGTAATAAATATCATACATATTGGCCAACTCTCCAGTTAGTCTTATTTTGATAGCTTCTAAGCGTAGATTTCTGCCTGTAGTACCGGAGATATTTCCACCTTTGGTCCATTTATTTTCCCAACCAATGGATTGAATATGTGACATATATTCCACTGAGCCTGTATATTTTGGGTCAGTTAAATCCATTTTAAATGCTTCAATTCGTAGACCTTTATTAATTTCACCAGAAGTACCATTCATTACTTTGTTCTTCCAGCCAATCTTTTGCATATGAATTTGGTAGCCATTGCTTGTACCTAATACATAACTATTTCCAGTCTGTTCGCCCGTATTTTTAGGTACTAATTTTACTTCTATTGCTTCTAGTCGTTTCGCCAATCCTGTTGTTCCAGCTAATTCTCCATTTTTGGCCCAACTTAACCAGCCATAAGTTTGAACATGAACACGATAATAAATATCATATTGATTGGCAATTTCTCCGGTTAACCGAATGCGAATTGCTTCTAGTCGTTTCCTTTGTCCTGTTGTTCCTGATATTTGATCTGCTCTTTTCCAATTTTCTTCCCAACCAATGGATTGAATATGTGACATGTATTCAATAGAACCATTTGCTACATTATTTAATTGCAAAATAATTGCTTCTAATCTTTTGGCTTGTCCTGTAGTTCCTGCAAGTATACCATTTTCTTTTTTCTCTTGCCAACCAATTTTTTCTACATGTGTTTGATAACTCACAGAAGGGATTTTTTCTTCAAGAACTCCTCTTACCTCTTTTTCGGTTGTTTCTAAATCTTGTGACTTTAATTTCACTTTACACGATAATTCTTCACACTTTACCTCGGGAATAATTTCTTCCTTTTCTATTTCTTTTTCTATTTGTTCTTTTATTTCTTCTTCAATCGTATCTTGATTCTCAATTGTATATTCTTCTTTTACTTGTTGTAATTTTTCATCTAAAAATTCCTGGTTAATTTCATCTAAACCATATACATTAATTCCTGTTAAATAAATGAAAGAAACTATACATAATAAGAGTGATACTCTTTTTCTTAATTTTGGCATATACCCACCTCTTATAACCGTATTTATATTATCATAAATTTATGCCTAAAACAAGAATTTCTATTTTCTTTTATATTATTTTATGTTTAATTTAAAAATCTTCTATATATTGATATACTTTTCTTTTTGTTCTTTTTATTATTTTTCTATTTGAAATAAACTGAAATAATTTAGTTTTGAGCATGCTTATTAAAATACAAATACCAAAAATAATAATAGGTACAAATATTACTAATAAAATTACTATATAGCCACTCCATTGATGCCATAATCCCGTTTTCAAATACCAATATAAACGCATAATTACATAATAATTTTCATGAATTAAATATACATCTAAAGTATGTTTTGCAATTGCATTTATTTTTTTACTTTTGATGGTCAATGTTTGAAAGTATAAGAAATAACAAATCGTTTGTAATATAATAAACGGATTACTAAAAGACCGATAATTTTTTATGAAATCATTCCCAATTTTTTGTATTAAAGAGTTTTCCATAGTAATCAAGTTTTTAGAAAATTGATAACAAATAAAATTAAATACACATAGTAGTATTGTTAAAAATAAGAATAGGCATTGTCGTTTATTTTTGGAATAATTTTTAAAATGAATATTTTCTGTGATGGGATACCTTTTTAAATATCCGCCTATTAAATATAAATAACAAAAATTAATAATTGTATAACCATCATTAGCTATTGTTTTATGATTCGTAATTAATGGAATGATGGAAAATAAGAAGAAACCAATGATAATTAGTTTTCGATATTGTGTTTGTGTCATTTTTGATATTAAAATATTCAAGTAAGGACTGATAATATAAAGGGCTAAATAACAATTGATAAACCAATAGTCCCTCATATCTATTGGCATCAATTCATGAAAAATTTCTAGTTTGGTAAGAGCAAATGTTCCCATGATAAGAGCAATGCATACAAATAATACTTTATAGAACCAAACAGAGGTAATTAAATGTCCTAGTTTTTTTAATGAAAAATCTTTTTCGCATTGAAAATATCCCGTTACTACTACAAATGAGTTGACATGAACCGCACCAAATAATACGAAAAATTCTAACACTAATTTTGTTCCTGCTGTTGCATTCAGAAGACCACCATGCAAAATTAAGTGCCACATTACAATCATAATCATTGATATAATACGCATTAATTCAAAATTGGATATTCTAGTTTTTTCTTTCTCCACAACGAACCCTCCTAAGTTAAGATAGAACTAGCACCCTTTATTCTTTATATCAAGTATATCATAATTTTATTTTAAAACAAAGTAAGATTTTAAAAACTTTCTTGATTTTTAAGGAAGTCATAAATATTTTTTGATTTCTTTGGTTATTACTTTATAGCCATTTTCTGTTAGATGTAGACCATCTGTTGTATATTTTGGTGGTATATGTCCATTTTCATCAACTAACTTATCATATAAATTGATAAATGTTATTTTTTGTTCTAGACAATATTTTTGTAACTTCTTATTAATTGATATTATTTTTTTATAATCTTTTCCTGCAGATGGTGTATTTCTAATATCATGATTTACTGGTAAAATAGATTCAATATATATTTTGGCAAGTTTTCTATTCTTTTTAATTTTAGACACAATTTTTGTTATATTATTTATTATTTCTGTTTCTGTCAAATGATTATTCTCATCTAAATCATTGGTACCAATCAATAAAAAAACTTTAGACGGATTATAATCATATACTCTTTTTTTCATATCATCTAAAATTTTATCGGCGGTATCTCCTTCTTTTCCACTATTGACTACCGGTAAATTTTTAAAATATTTTTCTAAGTCATATCTATGAGTAATAGAGTCTCCTAAGAACAAATAATTTTCTTCTACTGTTATAATTGATGTTTGATTATGTGAGAAAGTTTTAAAATGATACAGCAAAAAACAAATTAAGATCATTAAAAGTAAAATCAGTATTTTAATATAAAATTTATCATTTTTATTAAGTTTTATATTTTCCTTTTTTAAATTTGGCTGCTTTTTTACACCTTTTTTATATTCTATTAAAAAAGTATCATCCATTTCGTCGTCTAATGCCTTGGATTTTATTTTTTGTTGTGTTGTTTTATATAAATCTTTATTTTTTGATGTTCTTGTCATTTTTTGATTTTTTTTCATATGTGTACTTCTTTCTTCCATTTTATTAAGTATATCATATTTTTTATTGTAAATGAAGAAAAATTCCTTTTTATCCTTTGTTTTTATTAATCTTTTATAAATAAAAAGCCATTCCCATTTTTTATGATTTAAAAATGTATGGCTTCTTATTCTATTTTTTTTCTTGATATGCTTTTTTATATTCTCCCGTCTCAATATTATGAATCCAGTCTTTATTTTGTAAATACCAATTGATTGTTTCTTTTATCCCTTCTTCGAAGGTATAGGTTCTTTTCCATCCTAATTCTTTTTCTACTTTCGAAGAATCGATGGCATAGCGCAAATCATGTCCCTTTCTATCCTCTACAAATTCAATTAAATTCTCACTTTTTCCTAGTTCTTTTAATATTCTTTTTACAATATCTAAATTTGTTCTTTCTGAATGTCCTCCTAAATTATAGACTTCTCCTACCTTACCATGGCGAACAATGATATCTACCCCAACATTATGATCATGCACATGAATCCAATCTCTTACATTCTCTCCTGTGCCATAAACTGGAATTTTTTCATTTTTTAAGGCTTTCGAAATCACGACAGGAATTAATTTTTCCGGAAATTGATATGGTCCATAATTGTTTGAACAACGACTAATTGTCGTTGGAAGGCCAAACGTTCTATGATAAGCACCTACTAATAAATCTGCTCCTGCTTTGCTCGAAGAATAGGGACTAGAAGTATGTAGTGGTGTGTTTTCTGTAAAAAGTAAGTCGGGGCGATCTAGTGGTAAGTCACCATACACTTCATCCGTAGATACTTGATGATATCTTTTTACTCCATATTTTAGAGAAGCATCCATTAATACTTCGGTACCAATAATATTTGTTGTTAAAAAAATAGAAGGGTTTTTAATGGAATTATCCACATGGGACTCAGCTGCAAAATTAACTACTATATCAAATTTTTCTTTGGCAAATAATTCGTCAATGAATTTTCTATCCGTAATATCTCCTTTTACAAATTTATAATTTTCCTTTGTTTCTAAATCTTTAATATTATTATAATTTCCTGCATAAGTTAGCGCATCCAAACATACAAACTCATCTTCCTTATATTTTTCTGTTACATAATGCAAATAATTACTACCAATAAAACCGGCTCCTCCGGTAATTAAAAATTTCATAATTCCTCC
>CANQFX010000071.1 GCA_947600015.1 uncultured Bacilli bacterium | reverse complement strand
AACCTCTTTAAAATAGAGGTTTCTCTTACATTCCTTTTACATTTTTTGAAACTGGAATTTACTTTTTCATTTCACGAATAATTTTATTTTAATAAGGCTCTTCCTATTCGAACATAAGTGGCACCATGTTTAATTGCATAGAGATAGTCATTACTCATTCCCATAGATAATTCATTTAAATTAAACTCAGGAAATTCTTTTTGTAAATTATCTCTTATCTCTTTTATTTCTTGAAAATATTTTTCTGTTTTACTGCTTTCTATATTAGGAGCCATCATCATCAATCCTCGAGGTTCTATGTTGGTTTTTGTTTTTAAATATTCGAAAACGTTTTTTAAATCTTCCGTTAAAAATCCATGTTTACTTTCTTCTTTCGCTATATTTACTTGAACTAGAATTTTCATTTTTATATTATGTTTTTGTGCTTGTTTTTCTATTTCATCAATTAATCTTATTGAATCTACACTATGAATCATTTCTACTTTATCAATAATATATTTAACTTTATTTGTTTGTAATGTTCCAATCATATGAAAGGAACAACTCCCACGATAAGTATTATACTTTTCTAATAATGATGTCACTTTATTTTCACCAAAAATTTTTATTCCTAATTTCTCTAGTTCTTCTAACCCCGAAACATCTACATATTTTGTTGCGGCAATCAGGGTAGCGGGTTTAATTTCTTCCATTATTTTTAATACTTCTTTTTCATTTATCATTTTAGAATAACCTCCTATTCTATAATTGTAGAGCTGTCATTCTTAAATTCTCGAATCTGGCTTTTGTTTTTTAACAATTTTTTATACTGAAATTATATTATTTTATCTTACAAATTTTTGATTTTGATACTTCTTTATCTTTTTCTGTAGATGATTCCTTTTCTAACATCCTTTTTATCGCTAAATCCTGCCCTTCTGTAATACATAACTTGAAAAAATTATATCTTTTATTATAATAGCGATCGGATGGATCATCAATGGATTGCTTTCCTCTCACTACTATATTTTTTGATTCAAAATCAGTTTTCTTTTCTAAAGGAATAGCAATTACTTCTTTTGCGTTTTCAAGATTTAAATAAACGGAAACAATACTATCTCTATTCATACCACCTAATGATTTATTAAATATTTCTTCATACTTACTAAGTGGCATATTTAAAAAATAAAACCATATTTTATTTGTTTCTTTTATTATCCCATTACCAAATTTATTGATAATTTCATTAAAAATATATGATTCCTCATAATCACTATCCCTGCCATAGCAAGTTTCTTTTATCCTCATTAAATGCTTGTAACGCTGTACTATGGGATTTTTTTCAAGTTCCGTAATTTCTGAAAAATCACCTTTTGATATTTTAGCCATTTCTTGATATTCCTGTTTTATTTGATTCAATATTTCCTTATTCATTGACAAACCCCCTTTCATTTACTTACTTCTATCTTTATTATGAAACTTTTATCAGTCGAAATCAAAAGATTGTACTTATTCGCCTACTATTTAGCTTTGAATTTTATGGCTATTTTTTAACTATGTAATAATTAAATGATAGTAGAATCATACCTTAACTTTACTAACTTATCGTTATTTTCATTAATTTTCTTTTTAAATCTTTAAGTGCTAGTGATCTTGCGCTAACTTCATTTTTTTCATCTGGAGTCAATTCTGCTAACGTTTTTCCATTTTTAAGTTCAAATATTTCATCAAATCCAAAGCCATTTTCTCCTCTTCTATTTTTTGAGATAAAGCCATTTAAAATACCTTCACCAACGATAGTGTCTTGTCCATTATAATAAACAATATAACATACTACTTTTGCGCTTCTATCAGTATATTGATTTGTTTTTTCAATCAGGTAGTTATTTCTCATTTCATCTGTAGCATTTTCTCCTAAAAAACGATGAGTTAATACTCCAGGAAATCCATTTAAAGCATTTATACAAAGTCCAGAATCATCCGCTATCGTTGCCTCATGAGTAATATTATAAATTTCTTGGGCTTTCTTTTTCGCATTTCCTAAAAATGTTTTTTGATCTTCCTCTACATCAATTAAAATGTTTTTATCCTTCAAAGAATCTATTTTATAGCAGTCTAAAATCTCTCTTATTTCTTTTAATTTTCCTTCATTGTTTGTTGCAACAATCATAGCCATGTATCTCCTTTTAATGGTTTAAATTTATATTTTTGTGTAGGCCTATATCCTTTTTTTACTGCATCTATTGCATCTATTTTTTCACAATATTTAGTAATTTTTTTCCTAAAATTAGATTTATCAACACTTTTATCTTTTACCATTTCATATACCATTCTTACGTCTTCTAACGTAAAAGAACTTCCTAAAAATTTAAATAAAATATCCGTATTATCAATATTGCTTCTTATTTTTTTATAACTAATCAATAAGCAAAGGAGAATTCTTTTTAAATTATCATCTCTTATATCTATTTCATGAATATATTCAATATTATTGTTTTCTTCTATTTCCTTAGTTTTATATTTAAAATGATTTTCTCCAAAAGTTATCCATTCATTATTTTCAATTTTAAAATCCCTTAATTCATAATCCTTATCTAAATTAATTATATTTTCTATATTTGTTATTGCAAGGTAAATAACATCCACACTATTATTGTAACTCATTGTATAAACTTGTTCTAAATGAAAGTTATTAGAGCCTATGATGCTATTTAAATATTTTTTTAAATTTTGTTTCATATCTCCACTTTGAAAAGAAATACTTGGAAGCGTTCCCTTGTGATTGGTTAATATCTTCATTTTCTTTCTATCGTTTTTTCTTATATTTTCATTTTTTTCACTTTCTAAAATATAGAAACAACCAATTATATTAATTTGCATATTCTTTTATTTCCTCACTTATCTTTTGAGATATATTATAAAGAAAAGAAGAAAATTTTTCAAGATTTAAATATTTTGTTTCACCAATTTCTTTATTCAATAAGCATTTTAAATTTTTTTCTAATTTATTTTTATCAATATCACCACTTATTTCACTTAATATTTTTTTTAAATATAAGATATCTAAATTAAATTTTTTTACTAATTGATAATTTATTAAGTCATATTCTTTGTAAATAACTTTATTTTCAAATATTTTTAAATCATTTATATTATGAGGAATATATTCTTCTAAAAAATATTTATCTAAAAGTAAATGAGTAAAATATCCTAATTCTAATTTTTTATTTAAATTCAGATTCTTTCTAAAAAACTGAATATCGGGGATTAAGTAATATTTCCCTTGTATCTTATGATGACTTTGAGCATTATTAACTATATCAGGTAATAAATTACCTTTTATAAAATCTGGATCCTCTATATTTAATTGTTCACATACTAACTTTGCTACTATCATATGAGCACTTATACTAGGCATATTTATCAATAATCTCCTTTACTTTTTGTATCTGTGTTTCAATATCTAATCCTGTACAATCTACCAAAAACAACTTATTTTCTAACATATGGTGTTCTTTCATATATTCATAAGTTTGTTTATACAATTGATTATATTCATAGGTTTTTAAATCAAAATTAGATACTTCTTTTCTTGCATTCACTCTTCTTAATAATTCCATTTTATCATTATTAATTAAAAATATTATTAAATCCTTTGTTTTTTTTAAAAATTCGTTATACTTTTGAGTTCTTATTTGCATAGGAATATCAAATAGCATATTTGCAGATATTACCGTTGACTCTCTATCTTTACAAATGATACCATCCAATAATAATCTCTTTATAGTTTCTGATTTTCCAACCGCGTCCGTACCCTCAATAATAATCCCCGTTTTTTTGATAAATCCTTTAAATATTTCTTTGTTTTGATAACCTTCAATATTCGTGACTTCGATAAAGCCTTTGGGTTCTTTGTATTTATTTAAATTTCCATTCGATACCTCTATCATTGTAAAAATATTAGGTTCTTCAAAATCGTCTACATCTATTTGATATTCATTATCTAAATATATTCTTCTTCTTTTTTTTATTATTGTTTTTGATAATTTTAATACTTGATTAAATTGTTTTTCAGATATTTCCTTTGTCACTGTTATATCATCTTTTTTAATATTTTTGGTATATTTATACCCTTCATTCGTTATATATTTTCGATATTTATGATTATTATAAAATACCTGAATTATAATTACATCATCTATTTTATCTATACTTTTCAAGTATTTATTTAAATATGTTATATTACTGGAAATGAATTTTCTTTCTGCGTTAACAATTTTACCATATTTCATAATCATTTTAAACTTCTCCTATTTTGTTTATATAATCAATTATTTGTTTTTCATCTTTAATAAATTTTATTTCAATATTCTTATCCCATTGCTTCGCAGCTATAATTGGAAACCAATATTCTCCTTCCACTTTATAGCTAGTAACATTAGGATCACAAAATATTACTATTTTTTTATTCTGAAAGGATGCATATAATATTTCGGTTACCGATGCAATCGCTGAATATTTAGTTAAATTAGCAATGACTAAATCACATTTATCAATTTGTTTTAATTCTTCATATACTACATTTTCACAAATCGTTTTACCAGGATGTTCTTTTTCATAATAAAACCCTCCAACATACATAACATTTTTATTTTCTTTTAGTACAACACCATCAGATGCATATATTGTATCATGCACATTACCAACGATTTTACTTCTTAAATCATCTTTTAACATTTCTACTACATTATCTTTATTGATCAGTTCATGTCTAACATTATATGTACCAGAATAAAATATCTTAATCATATTATTTTCCTTCTTTCATTAACTTCTTCCAATTGATATAAGAACCAATTGCCATTACAGTCCATATTATATTA
>CANQFX010000070.1 GCA_947600015.1 uncultured Bacilli bacterium | reverse complement strand
GTAAAAGCAAATCAAACGGTTCTTGCAGATGGTAATTCTACGGATAAGGGAGAACTTGCATTAGGTAAGAATATGACTGTTGCTTTCATGACTTTCAATGGTTATAACTATGAAGATGCGGTTATTTTAAATGAAAATTTAGTAAAAGATGATAAATATACATCATTACATCTTGAAGATTATGAGATGCAATGTCGTGAAACGAAGTTAGGACCAGAAGAGATTACAAGAGATATTCCAAATGTTAGTGAAGAAGCACGTCGTAATCTTGATGAAAATGGTATTATTACGATTGGTACGGAAGTAAAAGAAGGAGATATTTTAGTTGGTAAAGTAACTCCAAAAGGAATGGCTGAACTTACTTCAGAAGAAAAATTATTACATGCTATCTTTGGAGAAAAAACTCGTGAAGTTCGTGATACTTCTCTACGTGTTCCACATGGTGGAGATGGTATTGTTCATGATATTAAAATTTATTCTCGTAAAGATAATGATGAATTACCAGCAGGAGTATCAAAAGTAATTCGTGTGTATATTATTCAAAAGCGTAAAATTCAAGTAGGAGATAAAATGTCTGGACGTCATGGTAATAAGGGTGTTATTTCTCTTATTCTTCCACAAGAAGATATGCCATATTTACCAGATGGAACTCCTGTTGATATTATGCTTAATCCACAAGGTGTTCCTTCTCGTATGAACTTTGGACAAATTCTTGAAATCCATATGGGTATGGCTGCGAAAAAACTTGGTGTACATGTGGCAACACCTGTATTTGATGGGGCACAAATTAGTGATATTCAAGCGATGATGAAAGAAGCTGGAATGGATGAGGATGGTAAAACCATTTTATATGATGGTCGTACTGGAGAGCCATTTGATCATAGAATTGCTGTTGGTGTTATGTACATGATTAAATTACATCATATGGTTGATGATAAATTGCATGCTCGTTCTACTGGACCATATTCCTTGGTTACACAACAACCACTTGGTGGTAAAGCTCAATTTGGTGGTCAAAGATTTGGAGAAATGGAAGTTTGGGCACTTTATGCTTATGGTGCGGCACATACTTTACAAGAAATTTTAACCGTAAAATCGGATGATGTTGTTGGACGTGTTAAAGTTTATGAATCTATTATCAAAGGTCAAGAAATTAATCAAGCGGGTGTTCCAGAATCATTTAGAGTATTAATGAAAGAGTTCCAAGCTCTAGGATTAGATATTTCGATTATTAATGATAATGGTGAAACACTACAACTAAAAGAAATAGAAGAGGCAGAAGATCGAGATGATATTAGTCCATCTATCGAGGAAGAAAGTCCTGCAACAGAAATTTCTAATATACCACCTATGTCATCTGAATTAGATTTAGAAGAAGAATCGGAAGAAGAACAAGAAGAGGAAGAAATAAATGAGTTTACAGAAATGGAAGATGAATTTGAGGAAGGAGTTGATTTTTAATGATAGAAGTAAATAAGTTTGATGCATTAAAAATTGGAATTGCTTCTCCGGAAAAAATTCGTGAATGGTCTTATGGAGAAGTAAAAAAACCAGAGACAATCAACTATCGTACACTTCGTCCTGAACGCGATGGACTATTCTGTGAAAAAATATTTGGACCTACGAAAGATTTTGAATGTGCTTGTGGAAAGTATAAACGTGTTCGTTATAAAAATATTGTTTGTGATCGTTGTGGTGTAGAAGTTACTCGTTCTAAAGTTCGTCGCGAACGTATGGGTCATATCGAACTTGCTACTCCTGTTTCTCATATTTGGTTTTTTAAGGGTGTTCCTTCTCGTATGGGTCTTGTTCTTGATATGAGTCCAAGAGATTTGGAAGAAGTGTTATACTTTGTTAGTTATGTTGTAATTGATAAAGGAAATGCTCCTCTTGAAAATAAACAAACCCTATCTGAAAAAGAATATCGTGCTTATTATGAAAAATATGGTACTGGCTTTCGCGTTGGTATGGGTGCGGAAGCAATTAAGGAGTTATTAAAATCAATTGACTTAAAGAAAGAAATTGACGAAATTACAAAAGAGTTAGAAATGGCACAAGGTCAAAAAAGAACTCGTCTTTTAAAACGCCTTGATGTTTTAGATGCTTTCTATACTTCTGGCAATAAACCAGAATGGATGATTATGGATTGTATTCCAGTAATTCCACCTGAACTTCGTCCTATGATTCAATTAGATGGTGGTCGTTTTGCCACTAGTGATTTGAACGATTTATATCGACGTGTCATTAATCGTAATAATCGATTAAAGAAATTAATTGATCTAGGGGCTCCAGGTATTATTATTCAAAATGAAAAACGTATGCTTCAAGAAGCAGTGGATGCTTTATTTGATAATGGAAGACGTGGAAGAAGTGTGACAGGAGCAGGAAATCGACCATTAAAATCTATTTCTAGCATGTTAAAAGGAAAACAAGGACGTTTCCGTCAAAACTTACTTGGTAAACGTGTTGATTATTCTGGACGTAGTGTTATCGTTGTTGGACCTTCATTGAAAATGTATCAATGTGGAATTCCAAAGGAAATGGCATTAGAATTATTTAAACCTCATGTAATTCATGGGTTAGTTAGTAAAGATATTGCTCACAATATTAAAGCAGCCAAAAGATTAATTGATAATCAAGATCCTGTCGTATGGGATATTGTAGAAGAAGTAATTCAAGAACATCCTGTGTTATTGAACCGTGCACCAACCCTACACCGTTTAGGTATTCAAGCATTTGAACCAATTCTCGTTGGTGGTAAAGCAATTCGATTGCATCCTCTTGTTTGTACTGCATTTAATGCTGACTTTGATGGAGACCAAATGGCAGTTCATGTACCATTATCTGAAGAGGCACAAGCAGAAGCTCGAATTTTGATGTTAGGATCAAATAATATCTTACATCCAAAATCAGGTGATCCAATTGTTACTCCTTCTCAAGATATGGTCTTAGGTAATTATTATATTACTATGGAAAAATCTGGTGAAGAAGGAGAAGGACGTGTCTTTAAAAATTCTAATGAAGCATTAATGGCTTATGAAAGACGGGAAATCACTCTTCATACTCGTATAGCGATACCAGTGGATTCTTTTAAATATAAATTGTTTACAGAAAATCAAAAAGGTAAATATTTAGTAACTACCGTTGGAAAAATTAAGTTTAATGAAATTTTACCAGATTCTTTTGCTTATATTAATGAACCAACGGAAGATAATATTTCCAATATTACACCAAACAAATATTTCTTAGAAAGAGGTACAAATATTGTTGAGGCAATTAAAGAAATGCCTTTGGTAAAACCATTTGCTAAGGGTACTTTGGAAAAGATTATTGCTCAAGTATTTAAACGCTATAAGACAACAGAAACATCTACAATGCTTGATAATTTAAAAGATTTAGGATTTAAATATTCTACGATTGCTGGAGTTACAGTTAGTATGGCTGATGTTGAGACTAGTAAGAAAAAAGATCAAATTGTAGCAGAAAGTCAAAAATTAGTAGATAAAATTAATAAGCAATATAAACGTGGTTTGATTACAGAAGAAGAAAGATTTAATAAAGTAATTGAAACTTGGAATGAGGCAAAAGACCAGGTACAAGCGGAACTTGAAGAAATTGCAAATAGTGATGTAGATAATCCAATCTTTATGATGATGCATTCGAAAGCTCGTGGTAATATTTCTAACTTTACACAAGTTGCTGGTATGCGTGGAATTATGGCAAAACCAGATGGATCTTCTGTTGAAATCCCTGTATTATCTAACTTTATTGAAGGTCTAAGTGTTGCAGAATTCTTCTTATCTACTCATGGTGCTCGTAAAGGTAGTGCCGATACAGCATTAAAAACAGCCGATTCTGGTTATTTGACTCGTCGTTTGGTAGATGTTAGTCAAGATATGATTGTTAGAGAAGAAGATTGTGGCACAGATCAAGGTGTTGTTGTTCGTGACTTTATTAACGAAAAAACAGGCACGGTTATTGAAAGTTTGAAAGATCGTATTATTGGTCGTTTTGCTAATAAAAAGATTATTCATCCAGAAACAAAGGAAGTAATTGTAGATAAACTTCAAATGATTACGGAATCTCTTGCTGATAAAATTATTGCAGCAGGAATTACAGAAGTGGAAATTCGTACAATTTTAACTTGTGGTACTTCTAATGGCGTATGTCAAAAATGTTATGGTCGCAATTTGGCTACAGGTAATTTAGTAGAAATTGGAGAAGCTGTTGGTGTTATGGCTGCTCAATCTATTGGTGAACCAGGAACACAACTTACAATGCGTACATTCCATACTGGTGGAGTTGCTGGTGTTGAAGATATTACCCAAGGTCTTCCTCGTGTTCAAGAATTATTTGAAGCACGAAATCCAAAAGGAAAAGCAACCATTGCAGAAATTGATGGTACTGTTTCTAAAATTAAGGAAGATCATGGTAAATTTAAAATTAGTATTACGAATGATCTAGAAACAAAAGAACATGTTACAAATTATGGTTCTAAGCTTTGTGTAGAAAAGGGTGACGTTGTTTCTTGTGGTGACAAACTTACAGAAGGAGCAATTAGTCCAAAAGAATTGCTTGCTGTGACTGACCCTATTACTACACAAGAGTATATTTTGAAAGAAGTTCAACATACATATCGTTCTCAAGGAGTTGATATCTCTGATAAACATATCGAAATTATTGCTCGTAGAATGATTAGTAAGATTCGAATTGTAGAAAGTGGAGATACAAAATTCTTACCTGGTTCTTTAGTAAACTTCCGTGAGTTTACTGATGGAAATACAGAGGCGGTAATTAAAGGTAAAAAGCCTGCTCTAGGAAAACCAATTCTTCTTGGAATTACCAAGGCAGCTTTAGAGACAGATTC
>CANQFX010000069.1 GCA_947600015.1 uncultured Bacilli bacterium | reverse complement strand
CCCCCCCCCTACAATTTTGTCAAACAAAAAAAGAGGAAGTTTCCTCAATTAATTTTAAAAATAAAAACATAGACTATTTAATTAATTTTTTCGTTTCTTTTTCTTTTACAAAAAAAGATAATTGTTGAAATAATTTCATAAAACACAAGTGAAAAGGATCATACCTAGAACCAGAATTACAAACTCTAATTCCAAACCCAAAAGTAGGATCTTCTGGATTATCGATAAAGGTAAAGGTAATTTCATTTTTATTTTGTTTTAAGATTAATTGATTTGCTTTTTCTTCATAAATATTATCACTAAACCAAACAATAGATTTTTCTTGTACTAATTGTTGATACATGGCACTATTTTTTAATTTTTGATTAGCACCTGTTTCATCGAATACATTACAATCACGGATATCATGAATAAATTGTGCAAAATAAGGATAAACATCTTCTTCCATAGAAATTGAAAATGTAGACCAACGATAACCATTTCCTTCTTTATGATAATCCCCAAATATATCCAAATATAAATCTCCATTCCCTCCATAAAATATTTTTAATAACTTTTTATTATCACGAATCAATATATCTTTTAATTCTAGTAAAACATTACTATCTTTTCCTTCAACTATCATAAACCTTCCCTCTGCTTTCCTCTTTCATTATATTATAAAATAAAAAAAGAATAAATCAAAATATTTCCTAGATTAATTTATTCTATATTTTCATTTTCAAAAGATTCTAATCATGAATATCCTCATAATTTAATGCTTTTAATTCCTCTAAAACAAATTTACCATCTTTTCGGATTAAAACATCATCAAAGTAAATCTCTCCTCCACCAAAATCTTCTCTTTGAATTAATACCATATCCCAATGAATACTAGAAACATTCCCATTATTACAATCTGCATAACAACGTCCTGGTGTAAAATGTAGGCTTCCCATAATTTTTTCATCATATAAAATATCTCCCATTGGATATTTAATTTTAGGATTAAAACCTAAAGAAAACTCCCCTACATATCTACTACCTTCATCCGTATCAAAAATTGCATTCAACGCTTCATTATCTTCATCACAAGTTGCCTTTATAATTTTTCCATCTTTAAAAGTAAGAGATACATGATGAAAAACATTTCCTTGATAAGGACTTGGTGTATTATAAGTAATGGTTCCATTGACACTTGTTTTTATTGGAGCAGAATATAATTCTCCATCAGGAATGTTTTTTTCACCGGTACAAGGAACAGCTGGCATTCCTTTAATAGAAAAAGTAAGATCGGTACCTGGAGATACAATATGAACTTGATCTGTTTTTTCCATTAACTCTTTTAGTGGACGAATATTTTCATTCATCTTTTGATAGTCTACAGTCATTACATCTAAAGCAAATTCATTAAATTCCGTAGTAGTCATTTTTGCTTTATAAGCATCTAAATTTGTAGGATAGTTTAAAAGAACCCAATCTCTTTGATTAATCCTAATATCATCTACTTCTTTTGTTGCTTCTCCTAATTTACGTACCATTTCTTTCTCTACATTCTTATTCTCATAATCATTATAAGTAGAATGAATAGAAATAAAAGCATCAAAATGTTCTACATCAAATTCTTTTTTTTCTTTTAATAGTTTAATTCGTTCCTCATTGTTTGTTTCAGCAAGCATACCATTTAATTTTGTATGATACATATCCAAAATCATAATAGCTCCTACTTTTTTTGCTTCTTTTATTAGTTCTTCTACTAAAGGAGAAGCATCCTCTTGAAAACTTACACTTACTTTACTATTTTCTTTTAAATGCAAAGAATAATTTACAATCGTATGAGCAAGTTTATTTAATTTTTTTGTATCCATCGAATCACCTATTCTTTCTATTTACATAAAATACTACAAAGGAGTGAGTTTTATGTACCCTCACAAATATAGTATATCAAATAATTATCAAAACATGTATCGAAATTCCAATAAAAATTTTGTTTATCCGATGACTTCCAATCCAAATGAAGAGCGTTTTTTTTGGGCACCATTTGTTGTCGGTGGTCTTGCTGGTACAGCACTAGGTTATGGAATTGCCAATAATAATCAACTAAATCAAGGTCCAAGACCAATTTATCCATACCCAATCTATCCAACACCATATCCAATATATCCTACTTATAGTAGCACAAATTACTATTATTAAAAGTCTTATGACTTTTTTTCTTTAGGAAGATATATAAACACCTTCGTTCCCTCATCTAAATTGGATTGATAAGTAATACTTCCACCATGTAATTCAATGACTTCTTTTGAATAAGCAACTCCTAGTCCTGTCCCTTGTTCTTTCGTCGTATAAAACTCCTCAAATAAATGAGATAAAGTTTCTTTATCCATTCCTTTTCCATTATCCTCAATTTTTATTTTGACCTTGGTCTTTAAATTTTTCACTTCTACTTTAACCGATAAATCTTTTTCTTCTTTTCTTGCTTCTAAAGCGTTTTTCAAGAGATTAATGAATACTTGTTTTAATCTTTGATAATCTGCCAAAATATATACTTCTTCATCTGTTTTTATTTTTAATTTGGCATGACATTTTTTATAAAGTGGTAAAATTAACCCTTGTAACTCTTCCATTAACAAACTTAGATCCATTTCTTCTTTCTCTAAATCCTTAATTTTACCAAGAGAAGAAAAATCTTGAATGACATTCAATGCTCTTTTCATTTCACTTTCTATAATAGAAACATACTTTTTTGTCTTTTTCTTATCATCGATATTCATCATTTCCAAATAACCATTGCATACTGCAATAGGATTTTTTAATTCATGTGTTAATTTAGAAATCGAAGTACGCAATCTCTTTTCTCGTTCTAATTCTTTTAATACACTAGCAAAGTTGGCAATATCTTCTCCCTTATGAAATAAATAAACCATCAAATAACTATAAGAAATAAAAATACCAACATTACAAATTAAATATAAAATATTTTCTATACTATATACTTGGTTAACAGGAAAGAAAAAACAACTAGTTAAAAAGGAATCAATCACTACAAATGAATTAATCATATACTCTGTATATTTCTTCTTATGTCTAGTTACGAAAAATAAAAAGAAATAAAGTAGATATTGTCCAACTAACAAAAAGAATGGAATATGAAAATTTTTATAAAGAAAAAGGATTAAAATCATAGATAATAAAACCGATACATGAATCTTTTTTCGTATATAAGCAAGCAAAAGAGGAAGGTTTATTAATATTATCATAGAGGAAGCATCATTTTTATTATATCTCATCAATAAGAAAATACTAGAAAGCAAAGCAAACTCAAAAATTAAATCTTTCTCTTGCATATCCATATTCCTAATATAGGCCACATAAATAAGATAAACCAGTAAAGGAAATAACAAATAAATTCCATTTAAAATCAATGTTTCAAACGATATCATAATCATCACCCATGATGATTATATCGCATCGGATTGTCGAATTTTGTCGAAAAAAAAGATAAAATGAAGTTTTTTGTCATTTTATCTCATCAATATATTTTTTTAATTGACCAGAATCTTTTCCTAATATAATTTTTAATTGATTGTCGATTTCAACAATTCCTTTCGCCCCAAGTTTTTGAATTCCTTCTTTATTTGCTTTAGATACATCTTTTAATGTCACTTTAAATCGCGATAAATTCGATTCTGTTTGAATAATATTTTCTTTTCCACCTAGTAATTCTACTAATTTATTGAAATCTAATTGAGCACCCTTCTTATTGGCTTTTAAAATTGCTAATAAAATAATTAGTAAAATAATTCCAATAATAATATATTCCATATATGCCTCCTTGTTATTTTCTTTCCTCTTTCTATTTTACTTTATTATAACAAAAAATACAACAGAAAATGTGATGATAAACTTGAGTTATATGAAAATGACAATGCTTTTGCATTGTCATACTTATATAATTTCTTCTTTTATTTTATCTGCTTCCTTTTTAATAGAATCCAAAAATTGCTTTGTATTCTGACCTACATACCCCAAAGAAAATATTTCTTGAATTTGTGAATGATCAAAAACACAAGTGATATCAGAACGAAGAACTCCTTGCGGATACATACAGCCACAATAATCAAAAATTCTTCCTGGTTCCTCTTTTGTTTCCATGAGATATCCCGTAATCATTAGTTCTTTTTTTCCTCCCTTGAGAAGTACCACAGAACCAATTGGTAAATATTTTTCTTGCATCAAATCCCTTCTTTCTATTCTAATTCTTCCTCTTCATCTAAATAATCATCTTCAATAGAAATATCATCATTCGTTTCTCCCAGTGCTAATTTATTTACTGTTCCTGCATGATATTTTTCTTCTTCCTCTTCTTCTATATTATCCTCTTCTGGATCAATAAATTCAATTTCCTCTTCTGCAGAAGGTTCTTCTACGTCATCCGTTTTATTTTCCACATTGTCATCTTCTAATAAGTCTTCTTCCTCAACATAATAATTGTCATCTTCTGGATTATCTTCTTCATTTTCTTTTTTATTTTTTAAATATCTTGCTCCCGCGATTGCGGCTACTCCTGCGGCAGCTACTCCTAAACCAATTGGTACCACATTGCTTCCAGAAGATTTTTCTATTTTCTCCTCTGTTGGAATCGTCACTTTACTTGGTTTTTTTGATGTTGTTTCCTCCTCTGGCACGATAACATCCGTCTTCGTATCTTCTGTAGGTGTTTTTGCTCCTGTTTCTGTCGAAGAAGTCAACGTTTGTTTACTTCGATCTACTGGTCGACTTGCAGTGCTACTTGCACTTGGTTTTTGTTGGGAATCATTATTTCCATTCGCTGGTTTACTTGGCGTTGTTGGTTCCGTTGGCTTTTTGTCCTCCGTTGATGGTGTCGTTGGTTCCTGTGTTGTAGG
>CANQFX010000068.1 GCA_947600015.1 uncultured Bacilli bacterium | reverse complement strand
AGAAAATTTATATCCTTTGGTTGGGTCAAATTTATCTACCGCTTTTATTAATCCCATATTTCCTTCTTGAATTAAATCTAAAAATAACATCCCTCGACCCACATAACGCTTCGCAATACTAACTACTAAACGAAGATTAGATTCCGCAAGCATTCTTTTGGCTTCTTCGTCCCCTTCTTCCGCACGCTTTGCATATTCAAATTCCTCATCACTCGTAAGTAAGTTAATTCGTCCAATTTCTTTTAAATACATACGAACGGGATCATTAATTTTAACATCTTTGGATAGGGTAAGGTCTTCTACCGCAACTTCTGGAGTAATTTCTTCTCCTCCTACTTCACCATCGCTATCATCTTCAGCTAAAATATCAATTTCTGCTTCCACTAAAGCATTGTATAATTCATCTAAAGAATCACTATCAATCTCTAACCCTTTTAATTCTTCGGCTAATTGCTCATAAGTAATATAGCCTTGTTTTTTCCCTTGTGCTAGTAATTTTTCTTTTCTTTCTTCTAATGTCTTAATTTCTCCAACCATTTTAATCCTCTCCTATTCTTAACTTCCTCATTTTTTCAACAAGTTCTGCTTGTTCTAGTGGATTCACTTCTTTTTTCATTAATGTCGTAAGTCTTTTTATTTCCTGTTTTCTACCATATTCTCTGATTACTTTAAAGTATAAAGGTAATTCTTCCTGCGTCGTATGTTCTTCATAATGGTCTGTTAAAATACGATTTAATAAAGAAAGAAGATTTGGTTTTTCTTGTAAATAAGTATAAAAATCGGCCAGTTCTATTTTCCCATATTTTTTGTAGTAATAAATAATCTCACTACAAAGTATCCGATGCTCTTCTGCTGGTAATACTAGAAATTCCTTTTCTGCTTGGTCGATAACCCAATCATTATGAAGCATAAAGAATAGAAGTTGTTCTACTGCCTTATCATACTTATTTTTTCTTTTTCTTGGTGGTGGCGCGACTACTATCTTTTGAGATTCTTTTTCCGTTAACTTTTCTTGTTTGATTCGCTGTAATCGCATTTCCAATGTATTATACCCTATATCAAACTCTTTTGCAAGTTTTTTTAATATAACTTCAATGCGAATCTCATCTTCTAGTTTTGCCGTCTCCTCTAGTACCATATGAATATAATTCGCTGTTTCTTCATCACTACGAAAATCTACTGTCTCTTTCAATTTTTGAATTTTAAAATCATTAAAATGAATAGCAGAATCCATAAGAGATAAAAACTTCTCTTGTCCAAATTCTAAAATATACGTATCAGGATCATATTCTTTTGGTAGAGGAATCACTTTTACTTCTACTTTTTCTTCTAATAAAAGATTTCCTACAGAAAGTGTTGCTTTTACTCCAGGATCATCGCCATCTAAACACAAAATAATATTGGGAGATAATCGTTTTAATAGTTGAATTTGCTGTTTGGTTAAGGCAGTTCCCATCAATGCTACCGTATTACGAACCCCAATCGTACTTGCCCGAATGACATCCATAAATCCTTCCATCACAATCACATTCTTCTTTAACCTACATTCTTCTCTGGCAATATGATAATGATATAGCGTTTCCCCTTTTTTAAAAATTTCTGTTTCTTTCGTATTAACATACTTACTTTGTGACTTTCCTTTATAGATACGCCCACTAAAACCGACGATTCTTCCATTGACATCATAAAGAGGAAACATAATCCGTTCACAATAAATATCATGATTATCTGCAGAAAGTCCAATTTTATTTAACATCCCTATATCATAACCTTTTTTCATAAGAAGAGAAGTTAAATCATCTTTTTTCTCTAGGGATAATCCAATTTCAAATTCTTTTATAATAGCATCATCAATTTTTCTGCTCGCCAAGTATTCTTTTGCTTTTTTTCCTAATTTCGTCAATAAATTATTTTGAAAATATTTCGTCGCAAAAAGATAAGCATCATATATTTTTTCCGTCTTATCATTTTTTTTCGCAACCTTAATATTTCCTA
Source organism: uncultured Bacilli bacterium (assembly GCA_947600015.1). Lineage (GTDB taxonomy): Bacteria > Bacillota_I > Bacilli_A > RF39 > UBA660 > CANRGD01. Next base: position 3,368 of record CANQFX010000068.1, on the reverse strand, counting down.
CGTCTACGCCTACTTTTTCACCTAAATATTTCAAAGCAGAAGGAAAATCCATATGGTCATATTCCATTACAAAAGTAAAGGCATTTCCTGTTGCATGACAAGAAAAACACGTATAAATTTGTCTTTCTCGTGAAACACACAAAGAAGGATTTTTATCATCATGAAATGGGCATACACCCCAAAAATTTTTCCCATGGGATACTAAAGGAATTTTCTCGCCAATAATATCAACGATATCAACCTTACTACGAATTTCACTTGCAAGATCGTGATTCACCGCACCACTTCCCTTATAAAACTATTAATAACTATATCATAAATCTCGTTTTTTTTCTACTATCTAAGAAGAATTTATCAAATCTTTTCATTTCTTATCTTCTTTTTCATATAATGCAATAGGTGACTGATATGAAAAAATTAATTTTAAATACAACTCTGATCTTTTTACTTTCTGCTTTATTCCATTTTGTTTACACATTATGTCCGAATCCCATTACTGCCTTATTCTTCCCAGTCAATGAAAGTATTTGGGAACATTTTAAATTATTAAATACTGCTACTTTCGTTTTTTCCATCTTAGAATTCTGCAAAGTAAAAGAAAAGAACTTTTTTACCAAAGCCTTTCTTCGTATGTTTTTCAATCTAATTCTGCTAGCGTGTCTTTATCTTCCTATTTTTTCTCTTTTTGGAGAATCTCTACCAATTACTTTAATGATTTTATTTATTAGCATCTTTCTATCGGAATTATTACTATACATCCTACCCTGGGAAAAGTCTTCTTCTCGTTGGAATCTTGTATTCTCTCTTCTAATCCTTGCTTTCATCATGATGTTTATTTACTTCACTTACCATCCACTACATTCTAAAATTTTCCTAGACTTAGAAACAAAGCAATATGGATTAGATCAATGATTTTCTAGTATATGTTTCTACATTCTTATCAATATATACATCAATGACACCTTTATTTACAATTTTAATAAATCCTAACCCATTAATAACAAGATCTTCATCATACTTCATTTGATAAGTAATTTTATTTAAATCTTTTAACTCTTCTTTATTGGCAGAATTTAATAATCTTTTTACTTTTAAATCATTAGAAAGAAATAATGTAAAACTATTTTTTTCTCCTTCTACATAATCAATCCGCAAAAAATCTTCTACAATAAGAGATTGATTTTTTCTTAATTGATATGTTTTTGGTTTAATCTCCTTTTTAGGAGATATTTTTTTTACCATTTCAGGACTTAAATAATTTAAAATAGACCCATTATCTACCAGTCCTGGCGTATCGATAATTGTTAGATACTCATTAATTTTTATTTGCACTGTATTTAAGGTAGTAGAAGGAAGAGGTGACATTGTCAACTCCTGATCATTATCTGAATAATTTTTAATAAATTTATTAATTAAACTAGATTTACCTGCATTGGTATGCCCTACTACATAAACATTTTTCGAAGTTTGATATAATTTCATTTTCTTCATTAAATAATCAATATTATAATTTTTATTGGCACTTACTACAATTACCTCATCAAAATTAATATGTTCTTTTTCTAAATAATGGATTAACTTATCTTCCTTTACCGACTTAGGAAGAGCATCTTTTTTATTTAAAACCAAAATCATTTTATTGGGAATAAGTTCTCTAATTTGTTTAATATTTCTATCTAAATTCAATAAATCGGTAACATATAGTACTAAATCTTTCGTATCGGCAACACTTTGTAATATTTCAATATATTCTTCATTAGATTTCGCAACAACTTGGTATTCCCCATAATTTTTCATGCGAAAACAACGTTGACAAATATCGTTTTCTAAATTTGTAGTATACCCTTCTTGTAATACATTTTGATCTTGTAACGCAACGCCACAACCCAAACACTTTTTCTTCTCATTCATAATATTTCCCTCTTTCAAACTCATTTGTCTTTTGATAATGTTTGATTATTTTTTCTTCTATCTTACGATTTAACCCAGTAATTTTTAAATCCTTTGTTCCCATTGGATCTACTAATATTGTTTTTATTCCAAATAATTGTCCTGATAAAATATCTGTGACCATTTGATCCCCAATCATAATCATCTGAGATTTTTCTAATTGATATTTCTTTCGAATTCTATGTAATCCAAAAGGAAGAGGTTTCATACTACAAGAACAACCCATAATATTTAATTCATCTATATATGGCTGAATTCTTTTTTTTGTATTATTAGAACTAATGACAAGATAAAATTCTTCTTTTAATTGATTTAAAAGTTCTTTAGTTTCTGGTGGACATGTATGATGATCAATTAAACCAAGTGTATTATCTAAGTCAAAAACAAGGCATTGAATGCCCAATTTTTTTAATTTTTTATAAGGAATAGAAAAAATATCCTTTTGATATATCGTGGGAATAAACCATTTCATATCAATCACCTACTATTATATTATATCGCATTTTTTCCATTGCGTCTAATTATTTACTCGTTGTGTAATCATTTCGGTATTCATTGTAATCTTTTCAAAGGTATATCCATTATTTTTACCATAACGAATAATTTCCCGTAAAGCATCCCTAGTATATGTTTTAATATCATGCATTAATACCATATTGACTCTATTTTTGGAAAGATTTTGAATGACATTGCTGGCAATTTCACTTGCAGTATGGCTACCCGCTTCAGCATCACCTGAAGATAAGTTCCAATCATAATATCGGAACCCACGATTTAATACTTCTCTCGTTAATGTTGTCATAATTCCTGGTTGATATCTTCTACTAATAGTATTGCTTGCTCCTCCAGGAAAACGAATAATTTTAGCTTCATAACCAGTAATTCTCTTTACTCTATTTTGAACGGTGAATAAATCTTGAAAATAACTATCAACAGAAGCATATACTACCGCATAATTATGGCTGGCTGTATGAAGCGCTACCGTATGACCTTCATCATATTCTCGTTTAATTAAATCATCTGGTCCACTATTGGTTACGAAAAAGGTTGCTTTTACTCCTTCTTCTTTTAAGATATCTAATATTACATTAGTTGTTCCCGCTTTTGGTCCATCATCGAAAGTCAAATAAATGGTACCATTTTTTCCACGTTCCGCAACGATCACTTTCCTCGTTGTCGTTGCTTTATTTCCACCTTGATCTACTACTTCATAAGAAAGTTGATATTCTCCTATTTGATTTTCATTCACACTTCCAGAAATTTTTACATTTTTACTAATGTCTCCATCACAATTATCCGTAGCTTGATAACCAGGTTCCGTATATTTATCTCCCAAGAAGACATAGGAAACATTACCTCCAGTTAAAGTGACCGTAGGATTTTCTTTATCCGCATATTCAATTTTTTTACTAATCTGT
>CANQFX010000067.1 GCA_947600015.1 uncultured Bacilli bacterium | reverse complement strand
ATCCTTTTCTTTTTTTTTCCTGCCTTATCCACAACAGAATAAGTAATCTTCTCTTTTTCTTTGGTCACTTTCACTTTTTTAGTAATATCACCATCATAATTATCCTTTGCCTGATATTCTTCTGCTTCTACTTCTTTTCCAGGACAAACATAAACTACTTTTTCCTTTGACAATTGAATCGAAGGAGCACTAATATCTTTTACAATTACAGTACGAGTCGCTTTTCGCTTAAAAATTCCTCTTTTAATTTGATAGACAATTTGATATGTTCCTAATTTTTTAGAATTTACTTTTCCTGCTACTTTTACCTTCTTAGTCACATCATTTCCTAAAAAAGAAGCCTTATATCCTTTTTCGAGATATTTTTCCTTATAATTTAGAGTAACCGTATTTTTTCCTTTTAAATGAATTTGTGGTAACAATAAAAACTGTAAGACAAAAATGGCAACTCCTAATAAGAAAATTCCTAATATAATTTTAATTTTCTTTTTTCGTCTATTTTGGCTTCTGCGACGAACAATTTTTTTTGTTTCTCCCATTCCTACCACACTCACTAGTCTTATTATATCGAATTTTTGTTTCTTTGTCTATTCTGAATTTCACTTATTTTTCATATTTGTTATCTTTCATAAACTCTCTTAGTATTTTAGTTAATGCCCTTTTTTCAATTCTGGAAACATAACTCCGAGAAATTCCCATTTTACGAGAAATTACTTTTTGTGTTTGTTCTGCTTGATTGTTTAGTCCATATCTTTGAATAATAATTTCTTTTTCTCGAGGTGTTAGAATTTGAATATATTTTCGTAATAACTCAATATTATCCTTTTTATCAATATCTTCAATAAAATCTGGTTTAGGGGCTTTTAGGACATCCATAATTGCAATCTCATTTCCATCTTTATCATAACCTACTGCCTCATTAATAGAAATATCTTTATTATATTTGTTATTGCTTCTAAAATACATTAAAATTTCGTTTTCGATACATCTAGCACAATACGTTGTAATTTTTACGCCTTTATTACTAGAAAATGTATCTACTCCTTTAATGAGTCCAATCGTTCCAATACTAATTAAATCATCAGAGTCTACATATTTATTATCAAACTTTTTTATAATATGTGCAACTAATCGCAAATTATGCTCAATCAATTTATTTCTCGCATCAATATCACCTTGTTCTTTTTTTTCAATACATTCTTGTTCCTCTTCTGCTGTTAGAGGATCTTTAAAGACCTCATTCGAATAAGAACCAGTAAAACAAAAAAAATGTTTTATGATTTCCAATAAATTAAAAAACATATAATCCTCCCTAGAAGATTATATGTCGAAAAAAATCGATTTATTTTTTATTTATTATTTTATCTAATATTTTATACTGATAAACGGAAAACTGACAAGGAAAGAAGATAGATAAATAACAAACAAATTTTTAATCATTCTTCTTTTCTTTAAAGTATCATCCGAAAAAAATAAAAACTCCAACTCATTTGAGTAGAAGTCTTTATAATTTTTTCATTTACTCTTTTAATTCAAAAAATCATCAATCGTCATTAACCTATCATCAATTTCTTTTAAAGAAACTTGCTCTTTTTTAGAAATCGTATTAGATTCTTCGATTACCGTTTCTTTCTCTACATTACTTTCTTTCTTCTTTAACACTGCTTCAATAAATGCATCGGTCAATCTTTTTTTACTTACTTGACTTCCTGTAGAATAGCGATCAGCAATTGGCAATTCCGTCGTTTTCAATATCTTGATTTCCCCATTTTTAATACCAATATGACATTTTGCATCGACGATAAATGCTTTTAATATTTGATATGGATTTGTTTTTACCTCGCGAATAGCCAACAATCCCCTACGCGTTCTCGAAGATAATTCAAATTCCGTTAAGCGTACACGCTTTGCTGTTGCTTTATCTGTAATAATAGATACATACTCTTTTTTCTCATAATCAAAATTCTGAACAGACACAACATGATCATCTTTTAACTTCATTCCCTTAACGCCTGCTGCTTTTACTCCAACCACTGGTATCTCTTCACTTAAAAAACTTAAGGCATAGCCACTATCGGTTGTTAGGAAAAGATATTTTTCTTCTTCCAACATCGCATCAATTACTTGATCGTCTTCTTTTAATTTCATACAACTAGTTGGCTTAGAATACCTTTGTAATTTAAAGTCTTTCAATTTAGAACGTTTTACCATACCATTCTTCGTCGCAATAATTACATTCTTATCTGTCTCAAAATCATAGGCAGGAATGACCGCAACAATCCCCTCTTCAGAAGAAATCTCGATGACATTACTTACATGTTTTGGCATCTCTTTCCATTTTAAATCTGGTATCATATATACGGGAATATGAAGATAATTTCCTGCTGTTGTAAATAGTAAAATTACATCTGTCGTATTCATCTCATAAAGTCCTAAAATATAATCATTTTCTTTCATGACAACATCTTCCATACTAGAGGCACTAAAACTACGGAAAGAAGTTCTCTTTAAATATCCATCTTTCGTCACCATCACGACAACATCTTCTTTTGGAATCATTAAAGAAGTATCGATCTTAATCTCTGTAATCTCTTCTCTAATTTCTGTTAAACGTTCCGTTGGATAATTATTTTTGACATCTTTCAAATCTTTTTTCATTACTGATTTTAAAACATCTTCACTGCCTAAAATTGCGGTTAATCCTTGAATAATTTTTTCTAGGGATGCTTGTTCATTTTGTAAGGCAACAACATCAGTATTCGTTAAACGATATAGTTGCAATGTCACAATTGCCTCTGCTTGTGCTTCGCTAAATGCAAACTCTTTTATCAAATTTTCTTTGGCATTGGTCTTATTTTTAGAAGCACGAATTACTTTGATTACTTCATCTAAAATAGAAATACACTTAATTAATCCTTCTACAATATGATATCTAGCTTTGGCATGACGTAAATCAAATTCTGTTCTTCTTTTAACAACCTCTTTTTGATGGGCAATAAAGGCTGCTAAAGCAGATTTTAATCCCAATAATTTTGGTCTTCGATTCACAATCGATACCATATTAAAATTATAACTAATTTGCATATCTGTATTTTTTAATAGATAATTAATAATTAATTCTTGATTAGCATTCTTTTTTAAATCGATAACAATTCTAATATCTGCAGCAGACTCATCACGAACTTCTATGATTCCATCCACTTTTTTATCAATGCGAATTTCATCAATCTTTTTAACCATTAATGCTTTATTTACTTCAAATGGAATTTCTGTAATAACAATAGATGTATTTCCTTTGGTCTCTTCGATTGTATATTTACTGCGTACAACAATTTTTCCTCTTCCTGTTTCATAAGCCTGCTTTATTCCTTCCAATCCTTCGATAACCGCTCCTGTTGGGAAATCTGGTCCTTTCACAAAACTCATTAGTTTATCAAGACTACATTCTGGATGATCAATCTGATATATAGTGGCATCAATTATCTCTCCCAAATTATGAGGAGGAATATTGGTAGCATATCCTGCCGAAATTCCTTGGGCTCCATAAACTAAAAGGGCTGGAAATCTAGCTGGTAAAACCGTAGGTTCTACCGTAGTATCATCAAAATTTGGAGCAAACTCTACCGTATCTTTATCAATATCACGAAGCATTTCATTACTGATTTTAGAAAGACGTGCCTCTGTATAACGATAGGCGGCAGGACTATCTCCATCAATAGAACCATTATTTCCATGCATATCAATATAAGGTAAACGGGTTTTCCATGGTTGTGACATTCTTACCATCGCATCATAAATAGAAGTATCTCCATGAGGATGATAATTTCCAATAACATCCCCCACTGTTTTTGCACTTTTCCGATATCCTTTATCATAGGTATTCTTTTCTTTATGCATAGAATATAAAATTCTTCGCTGCACTGGTTTTAAACCATCTCTAGCATCAGGAATCGCACGATCTTGAATAATATATTTCGAATAGCTTCCAAAACGCTCACCCATAATATCTTCTAAGGTATAGTCAAAAATTTTTTCAATAACTTCTTCTGTTTCTGTTTTCTTTTTTGGCATCATTTCACCTTCTTATTTTATATTTCATAGTCATCTTCTAATGTAAATTCAACATTTTCATCAATCCACTCTTTTCTAGGAGGAACATCATCCCCCATAAGAATGGAAATTCTTTTCTCTGCTAACTGAGCATCTTCAATATTCACACGAATAAGCGTTCTGCTTCCTGGTTTCATCGTTGTTTCACATAGTTGATCCGCATTCATTTCACCAAGTCCTTTATACCGCTGAATTTCACATTTCTTCCCTTGTGCTTTTGCTTTCATTTCTTCCACAGTATATGCATACTCAATATTTTTCCCGCTCTCGATTTTAAATAATGGTGGTAAGGCAACAAATAATCTTCCATCTTCGATTAAAGGTTTCATATAACGATAAAAGAACGTCAATAACAAACATTGAATATGTCCTCCATCTTCATCGGCATCACTCATGATAATAACTTTCGAATATTCACAATCTTTGATATCAAAATTAGAACCATAGCCTGCACCTATCGTATAAATCATGGTATTGATCTCTTCATTTTTTAAAATATCTTCTTCTTTTGTTTTCTCCGTATTTAATACTTTTCCGCGTAGAGGTAAAATTGCCTGATATTTGCGATCTCTTCCTTGCTTGGCAGAACCTCCAGCAGAATCTCCCTCCACTAAAAACAACTCTTTTTTCATTTTATCTTTACTTTGCGCAGGCGCCAATTTTCCTGATAAAGAACGTTCCTCTTTTTTTCTACTATTTCCTTTTCTTACTTCTTCTCTTGCTTTTCTAGCGGCCTCTTTCGCAAGCTTACTACGAATACTCTTATTAATAATTTCTGTTGCGATTGTTTTATTTTCTTCCAAAAAAACGCGAATTTGTTCGGTCACAATAGCCTCTACTACCACCCTAGCCGATGGCGTTCCAAGTTTCCCTTTGGTTTGTCCTTCAAATTGTAAAATTCCTTCTGGTATTTTAAGACTAATGACAGCCGTTAACCCTTCTCTTACATCGCTTCCTTCTAATGGTTTATCTTTTGCTTTAATAAATCCATTACTTTTGGCATAGTCATTAAATACACGAGTTAAAGCAGTTTTAAATCCTACCTCATGAGAACCACCATCAATCGTTTTTACATTATTAACAAAACTAACAATATTTTCATTATAAGAATCCGTATATTGCATCGCAATATCAACTTCTATTTTTTCTTTCTCCCCTGTAATAGAAAGCACTTTATGAAGCGCATTTTTTCCCTTATTTAAGTCCTCGACAAACTCTTCAATTCCTCTATCATAATGAAATTTACTACTCCGTTCATCTTCTTCATCAATAACTTCAATCGTAATTCCTTTTAGTAAAAAGGCA
>CANQFX010000066.1 GCA_947600015.1 uncultured Bacilli bacterium | reverse complement strand
TGGGCTGTTAGCTCAGTTGGTAGAGCAACTGACTCTTAATCAGTGGGTCTAGGGTTCGAATCCCTAACAGCCCACCAGATTGATATAAACTCGGAAAATAATGAGTAAAAATAGAAAACATACTTGATAAAAGTATGTTTTTATGTTATGATGAATGTGTCAAGGGAACTTGCATAAAATAAAAAAGGAATACCTAATTTTGTAGAGTTAGGTACTATTCCTAAAATTTAAGGTTAGTACCGACTTATACAGTTGGTACTATTTTTATTAATATGATTAAAATCACAATAATAAGGAGTATTATGATAGAGCAAAGATATTTCTCTGTTTTTTTCATAACTTCACCTCCTTCCACTTTTACAAGTAAAGGAGAATAGTACCTAAACTAACTAAGTATTCCTAAAATAATTATATCAAACAAATGTTCCTTGTACAATGCTTTTATATTAAATTTTAACAATTTAGAAAACACACTTGCATATTGTTAAATGACAATACAAACTCAAAAATAAAAATATATATTTATAAATGGGGAAAATCATGAAAACATATAACATAGATAAAAAAATAGTTGAAATAATTCAAAAACGAATCATTGATAAAGAAGAGTTAGTTGACTATATACATAGGCAAATTGAACAAAAAAATATTCTAGTTGCTTAAATACAATCATTATTAATGATAAATATACCTGTTTTGATCAATATAATAAAAATTTGTTGATTAATTTTAAACAAATATTAGACGAGGCAAATCAATTATTTATAGCTAGTTCCCTTAGAAGTGATAAAGATATTTTTATTAATATGTGGCTTCTTATAATTATTATTCATGAAATGGAACATATTAAACAGAGATCTTATTTTTATGGTGGTGCTGAGAATTATTTAGAGGGCCACATTTGTCGTGAAATAAACTTTTCGACAACAGAAATTTCTGAAGATAAATATGATAAATATCATGAATATTTTCTATATGAAAGACTGGCAACTTTCTCTGCGTTTGGCTCAGTCCTTGATATATTTTCCAAAATAGATTTAAGTAAAGATTTATATAATTGTTTTTTACAATATATGCTTTACTATTTAAAAACAGGTTATGAAAAAATACAAAATAAAATTAAAAGTCCATTAGAGACAACTTTTGAACTTATGGAAATAAAAAAAGCATAATTAAAAATTTAATTATTAAGGGAAATATGTCTATTTTAGAAAAAGCAGAGTTTGGATTACCATTAAATATACAACAATATACAAAAATTAGAACTGAATTTCATAGTAAATATCATTAAATGCATTTAAAACTAACTTACATATGAAAATAATTATCATAAAAAGTTGTCATGCTTCTTCCTTTAGAAGACACCAGATTGATATAAACTCGAACTATTTAAATTATTTGATTCGTTCGAGTTTTTATATGCAATAATTTATAATGAAATAATTTTTTATTTTAGATAAAAACTTTTTTAGATTGAAAGATAAATAGAATCATGATTGATAGGATAAACTGATTCACTTATTACTATGTGCCAATTCCATAGCGTTCCTAAACCGTCTATTTTTTATTGCACACAAATGCTTCCAATATACGTTTACTATTTTCATCATAAGATAGCATTCTCTCAGGATGCCACTGCACTCCAATTTGAAAAGGATGATTTTTGTTTTCCAGTGCTTCTATCAATCCATCTTCACTTCTTCCTACAATTTCAAATTCCTTGCTTTCTAAAATCGTTTGACAATGATGAGAATTTACTGCGATTTTCTCTTTTTTTAAAATTGTTTTTAATCTTCCCTCTTTTAAGAAAACAAAATGACAATATCCCTCTTCTTTTTTATGTTTAGAAGAACCAATTTCTAGTAATTTATTATTTGTGTGAAACAGGGCCATAGACTGCATCCCCTGACATATTCCTAAAAGTTTGATGTTATTCTTTAACGTATACTCAATTAAAAAGAAATCTAACCTTCCTACCGACTCTCCGCCAGGTAATAAAACACCTTCTACTTGTGCAAGTTTCTTTTCTGCTTGTTTTATTGACTCTTGATCCGATAAGAAAAGCACTTTTCCTCCATATTGCTCTATCGCATGAATATAAAAGTCATTTTCTTCTTTTGTATTTTCTTTTCTTAATAATAATAGAAATTTATTCATAGTAAAAAAGAAGTTTATCGCAACTTCCCTTTCATTCCCTTTATTCCGCCAAAAGAAGAAAATCCTTTTAAAATATTGGTGTCAAACGAATGTGTTTTACTAATTCTCTTTTTATAATCCTTAATTCCAAGATTTATCATATCATCTAATAAATTACTAAAGTTCACTCCTTTTGCTTCCCATAAATAGAAAGCTAGACTACCAGGAATAGAATTAATTTCATTAATATATACTTTTTTATTTTTTTCATCAATTAAGAAATCAATTCTTGCATTCCCTGAAGAACCTAACACTTTAAATGCTTTCATTGCAATATCTTCTACTTCTTTTCTTATTTTCGCATCTAACTCTGCTGGTAATTTACGATTTAAAGAAGCCATTCCTTTTGAACCATTTTTCACAGGAATCTTAACTCCTTTTAATTTCCCTTTTCCTTCACCAACATATTTATCTTCATAAGTTAAAAATTTATTTGCTGATAATACTTCTTCTATTTCACTTACCTTTTGAGTAGTATAATTTCCCATAACTGCAATATTTACTTCTTTTAAATTGGAAACCACTTCTTCTACTACGATTTTATTATCATATTGAATTGCATCATCAATCGCATCAATTAATTGACTTTCAGAGTCACAAACAGCAATGCCAACACTTGAACCCGTAGTAGCTGGTTTTACAATTACTGGATATTTTAATTTAGCAATTTTTTTGACAATCGCATCACTATCTTCCCGATAATCAGAATCATAAAACCAAACATATTTCGTAATTGGTAATCCAGATCCTGCAAAGATATCTTTCATATACACCTTATCTTGTCCAACAACAGAAGCATACACATTACTTCCAACATAAGGTACTCCAATTGTTTGTAAATATCCTTGTAATCCTCCATCTTCTACATTTGTTCCATGCACAATTGGAAATACAATATCAATTTCTTTTACTACATTTTTAGGAAATGATTTGTTTTGTAATACATAGCTTCCATCTTTACAATATAAAACAACATTTTTCCCATATTTTTTAATTAATGATAAATCCTGATAGATATCAATGTCTCTTAGCATATCTCCGGTATACCATTCCCTATTTTTTGTAATATAAATAGGGATAATTTCATATTTTTCTTGATCCAGTTTGTTCATTGCTTGAACTGCAGAGATAACACTTACCTCATGTTCTACACTCTCTCCACCAAAAATAACTCCTACTTTAATTTTCATAATCTTCCTCCTTACTCATTATAGGTATCTGGTAAATCATTTTCAAATAGTGCATATACTTCTTTTTTACCAGTTAACGTTCCAATAAAAGGATACGCATCTCTTACATCATTAAACACAACTATTTTTTCTTTGTCAAATTTTTTATTCATTAATCCTTGATAAATAGGTTTAGTTCTTTTTTCCCCAATTAGGACAACATAATCAGCCACTTTCGCAATCTGTTCTCCAAATTTTTCATTGTATTCTTTTTCTTTTTCTCCTAATTCAATCATTCCTGGGGTTACTACTACTTTTAATCCCGGCATCATACCAAGTACTTTACAAGCATTGGCTGCTCCCACAGGATTGGAATTATATGCATCATCAATCTGATAGAAATTACCAAGTCTCTTTAATTCTAGACGATGTTCTACTGGTTTTACTGTTTTTACAGCTTGCATTAGATCTTCTTTTTCTATACCAAATTCTCTTCCACAGGCAATTGCTGCCAAAATATTATATACGTTATGATCTCCTAATAATTTTGTTTGGAAATGGTATTTTTTCTTATCTCCTTTAAATATAACATCAAACTCTGTTCCTTTATTGGAACAATGAATATTGGTTGCTAGAACATCCACATCGGTATTATAGATTCCAATCCAAATTGTTTTTACTTTATTTTTTAGTTCGTATTGAACTTGCTTCTCATCATCTCCATTTAATACTGCAAATCCATCTTTTGGCAAGGATTCAATTAATTCAAATTTACCATCGATAATATTTTGTTCACTGCCAAAACTTTCTAAATGAGCTGTTCCAATTCTAGTCAAAATACCATACTTTGGTTTTACTAGTTTACATAGTCCAGCAATTTCTCCTTTTACATAAGCACCCATTTCAGCAATAAAAATATCTGTAAACTTATCCATATAATTATTTACTGTCATAATTAATCCATTATAGGTATTTAGGTTTCTAGGTGTAGGTAAAGCATTATATTTAATATTTAAAATATCACTTAAGATATTCTTACTACTGGTTTTTCCATAACTACCAGTAATTCCGATAATCTTTAAATTATTCATATTTTTTAATTTTGTTTGAGCCTTATGTTTATAATAATGATATACACATCGTTCTATTGGATAATTAATAATATTTGCTATAAAAACAACAAAAGGATTTAAATAAATCATCATCGTAATCACAAATAACATTTCCCATACAAACTGGGTATTATATACATAATAACTAAGAAAAAAGAAAGGAATAAAATATAAAATTGAGATGGTTACAATCAATCGTTTGATTCTTGATGTTACAACTAGTGGTTTTTTATTTTGATCATGCAAAATCTTACTTCTCCATTTTAGTCCTAAACCAAGCGAAAAAAGAATCAGCAATAGTATTAAATACATCGACATTTTTCTGTCATTAAAAAGAAAGAAAAAACCGAAACAAGACAAAATAATCATAATAAGATCTAAATCAATAAATTGATTTTTATTTTTAACAATCCATTTTACATAGCGATTATTTTCATTATATAAATTTTGCTGTAGCATATGAAGAGAACGTTTTGTCTTATAAAATATGAAAAAAATAAAAAATAAAATTAAAAAGCAATAAAGAATCATATGTACCTCCTAAATAAAATGATCTAATATATTACAAACTTGTTGTAAATTTTCTAAATAAGCATAGTGTGTTCCTGGTAAAACAATCAGTGCGGCATCTATCATAATTTTTTCTAAATCTTTGGCATCTTGTAATGGAGCTTCTGTATCTTGTTCTCCCCAAATTAATAATGTAGGCTCTTCTATTTGTCTTGCATAAATAGATAAATCTTCATTCACTACGTTTACTAATGTCTGTCTCATGATTGGACTTGCTGCTTTATAATCTCGTGATCCAATGTATTTTTTCATTTTTTCCCCTAAAGAATCCATTCCTGGAAGTGATTTTAGTTTTTTTAATATTTTTACTGAGAAAGGCAAATTTTCTTTTTCACGAATACATGGGCTTCCAAATAAGACTAATTTTTCAATTACATTACAAGAAGAATAATGAATTGCAACTCTTCCCCCAAAAGAATGTCCCATAACAATTGGTTTTTTTATTTTTAACGCGGAAACTAATTCTGAAATCAAAGTAGAATAATCTTCTATCTTCCATGCAGCAGGAGGTTCTTCACTTTCACCAAAACCAGGAAAATCAAGAATTGTAATACGATAACGATTACTAAAATAGTCCCCCAATGGTTTCATCATCTGAATATTTTGTCCCCATCCATGAAGAAATACTAAAGTATTTTCTCCTTCTCCATAATCTATATAATTAATGTCTGTA
>CANQFX010000065.1 GCA_947600015.1 uncultured Bacilli bacterium | reverse complement strand
GGGATTAGTATTGATTTATCTCATATGAATGTACAGACTTTTTATGATACTGTTGCTCTTTTGAAAAAGCAAAAATCCTTAGGAAAAGAAGTGAAAGTGATTGTTAGCCATTCTAACTGTTATGAGTTATGTCCCCATCCTCGTAATTTGACAAAAGAGCAATTGCTGATGTTAAGAGAATTTCATCCAATTATTGGACTTGTTTCTTATGAAGCATTTGTTTCTAACGAAAAGGTTTCTCTTGAAAAACAGAGAAAAAAGTATTTAGAACATATCCAATATATAAGTCGTTTATTGGGAGTAGAATGTGTTGGTATTTCTACTGATAATATGGATTTTGGTCCTTACTTTTATGATGATTCCTTATCAGAAAACTTATTTGATTATTCTAAAATAAAAAGGGATTTGACGGAATTGTTAAAAGATGCTTATAATAAAGAAGAGATAGAAAAGATTTTATATAAAAATATTGAAGAAAAGTTATTTTAGGAGGTAGTTTTATGATTGATATTAGATTGATAAGAGAAAATAGGGATTTAGTAAAGGAAAATATTAAAAAGAAATTTCAAGAAGAAAAGTTGCCTTTAGTAGATGAAGTTTATGAATTAGATATTCAAGTTCGTGAGGCCCAGACAAAAGCAGATGGATTGAAAGCAGAGAAGAATAAGAAAAGTAGTGAGATTGGCAAATTAATGCAAGAAAAGAATATCGATGGTGCCAATCAAATTAAGAAAGAAATTCAAGAAATGTCTGATGAGATTAACAAATTAGAAAAAGTTCAAGAAGAAACTAGTAAAAAAATTAAAGAAATTATGATGGTTATTCCTAATATAATGGATCCTTCTGTTCCTATTGGAAAAGATGATAGTGAAAATGTGGAAGTACAACGATTTGGAGAGGCAATCGTTCCTAGTTATGAAATTCCTTACCATGCAGATATTATTAATAAGTTATGTGGAATGGATAAAGAAGCTGCGGGACGAACTAGTGGGGAAGGTTTTTATTATTTGTTGGGAGATATTGCAAGACTTCATGAAGCGATGATTGCTTATGCAAGGGACTTTATGATTGATCATGGATTTACTTATGCTATCCCTCCTTTTATGATTCATGGAGATGTGGTGACAGGAGTTATGTCTTTTCCTGAAATGGAAGCAATGATGTATAAGATTGAAGGAGAAGATTTATATTTGATTGGTACGAGTGAACATTCTATGATTGGAAAGTTTAAAGATCAAATTATTAAGAAAGAAGAATTACCAATTCATATGACAAGTTATTCTCCATGTTTTCGAAAAGAAGGAGGCTCTCACGGTTTAGAAGAACGTGGCCTATATCGTGTTCATCAATTTGAAAAACAAGAAATGATCGTGATTTGTGAGCCAGAAGAATCTATGCAGTGGTATGATAAAATGTGGAATCTAACAGTGGAAATCTTTAGAAACTTTGATATTCCAGTAAGGCAATTAGAATGTTGTAGTGGCGATTTGGCAGATTTAAAAGTAAAGTCTTGTGATATTGAAGCATGGAGTCCTCGACAACAAAAATATTTTGAAGTAGCAAGTTGTTCTAATTTAGGAGATGCGCAAGCTAGACGTTTAGGAATCCGTACCAAAGGTGAGAAAGGAACCTACTATTTGCATACCTTGAATAATACCGTTTTAGCTAGTCCACGTGGGTTAATTGCTCTAATTGAAAACAATTATCAAGAAGATGGAAGCATATTGATTCCCAAGGTATTACAACCTTACATGGGCGGAAAAACAAAGATAGAGAAAAAGTAGATGGTTTCGTTTATTGTATAAAATAAACATGCATAAACGAGTTATAAAATAGACTAAATATTCATGTAATAAAAAGAATAGTTGCTTATCAAAAACTGTAAAAGCAACAAGTTTTTCCCATTCAATAAAAAAATTATATTTAAAGAATAATATTATAGTAAAAAGTCGGAAGGATTTCATATGTATGACTTATGAACAATTATTAGAAATAATTTGCGAAAGAAATTTAAGAGAAGATAAAGTCACTTTAACTGAAGAAGAAGCAAGATCTTATTATGGAGATAAATTATGTAACCTAATCCAAAAAATTTATGAATTTTGTAAAAACTCGGGATATATAATTTATCAACATGCTACTGATGTTGCATCAGCAAATAAAATCATGACAAAAGGATATAAAGTTTCTACTGATGAATTAGATGAGTTACCAGATGATGTAAAATCTCAAGAACCAATTGATATAGAATACGACGATAAAAATGTAAGAACTTATATATATAATGGTAAAAAATGCAACATTCGTCCGAATGGAATTAGGGATGAATTATCTGATACTCAACATTTTTTCGAGAATACAAATTGTAATCTTAATTTTGGTGCTATTACCCATCCAAATGTAAATAGAAGTGGTTTTGGTGCAACTTGTTTGTTTATTGTACCTAAGAGTATAACTGGTTCAAGAGAATATATACAATATGGAATAACTGAGCCACATTTTGATGATTGGGAGGAGAAAGAAATTCCTGAAACCTATTTTGTTAGATGTGTTATACCGAAACAGTTTTGCATTGGATTTTTGGATGTAAAAAAGAAAGAATTTGTCTTTAATCCAAATTTTCAATTTAACTATGGTGTTACAGATGAGTTTGAACTAGGCATATCATCACAAATACAAACAGATTTGAGTACTATTATCCAAAGCAATGTTGGAAAAAAAGATAGAAGAAAATAATATGATAAAAGATAATATCAATCATTGGTACGCAGAAAAAGATATATTAGTGATTGGAACTAGAAACTTTTGCTAAATTGAGGTATAGATTTT
Organism: uncultured Bacilli bacterium; assembly: GCA_947600015.1. GTDB lineage: Bacteria > Bacillota_I > Bacilli_A > RF39 > UBA660 > CANRGD01. Next base: position 3,180 of record CANQFX010000065.1, on the reverse strand, counting down.
CTTTTTTCATCATATATTAAACCAGGTGATGAAATGGGAACAAAAAGTACACGCATAAAAACAGTAGAAAAGGAAAGTAATTTGTGTAATATTCATGTGGATTGTAACTCAAAAGAAGGTAAAACGTTGATTGAGGTTGTAGAAAAAGAATCTACATTACATCCAAAGAAAAAGGAACATTAAGTTTCTTTTTTTTGTAAAGTTATTCTTTCTTTTTGAAAATTATTATGAAAATAAATGAACTTATGATAAAATAATTGTAAGATAGGAGGGATAAAAAAGTGGAAGCATTGGACAATCAATGTCCATCGTGCGGAGCAAAAATTACATTCAATCCCAAAAACCAAATGTGGGATTGCGAATATTGTGGTAGTAAATATACTTTGGAACAAATGAAGCAATATCAAAATGCCAGTAGAGAAGAAGCTCATATTCCAATCAAAGAAGAGACTCAAAAGATAGAGAATATGGATGTTTACCGATGTAAAAATTGCGGTGCTGAAATTATGGCAGATGAAACTACTACAGCGACTTTTTGTGTTTATTGTGGAAGTACGGCTATTTTGAAAGATAAAATAATGGATGAATTTCTTCCGACAAAACTGATTCCGTTTAAAAAGGTAAAAGAAGATGCTATAACAGCTTTTCAAGGTTTATCTAAAGGAAGACCATTGATGCCTAAGTTTTTTAATAAAAAGGAAAATATTGATAAAATCTCTGGTGTTTATATTCCTTTTTGGTCATATGATTTACATGTAAATGGAGATATTGATTTTCATGCAGAGGATGTAACTACTTGGAGTGATAGTGATTATGAATATACAAAGACAGATCGATATTTAGTTAAACGGAATGGAAGTATGAATTTTCAACGTATTTTAGTTGATGGTTCTAGTCATTTTCCCGATGATTTGATGGATTCATTAGAACCTTTTGATTATCGTGACTTTGTTGATTATAATCATGCCTATTTATCAGGATTTTTTGCAGAAAAATATGATGTGAAGGAAGAAGATGCAATTGATAGAGCAAATAAGAGAGCAATGAATACAGCAGTTGAAGTAATTGAGGAAACGGTGCATCACCAATCTAGCCATGTTTCATCAAATCAATTACAGGTGGGAAAACAGAAAAGTGATTATGTTCTATTGCCTGTGTTTATGGTTAATGTAAAATATAAAGAAAAAATTTATACTTTTGCGATGAACGGGCAAACGGGAGAAATTGTAGGAAATATTCCATTAGATATGATGAAAACAATTTTATTTAGTTTGAGTTTATTTATTTTATTTTTTATACTTGCTTACTTATTTTTGACTATGGTGGTGTAAGAGATGAAAAAAATAGTAAAGATTATTTTGTTGTTCTGCCTTTTCTTTTTTCCGTTTACTGTTTTTGCAAGTACAAACACAAAAGTAAGAACAGAAGAGGATTATTTAGTTTCTGATTGGGTAAAAGTAACTGAGGAAAATCGTGATGATATTTTAAACACACCTGCCGTAGATGCGAGTGAAAAAATTTATGATTTTGCAGATTTACTTTCACCATTCGAGGAAGAACAGATATATGCTTTGGTTTCTGAGTACATTCGTTCCTATCAGATGGATTTAGCAATTGTCACAATTCATCAGAATAATAAAGGAAGTCAAGCGGATTATGCTGATGATTTTTATGATTATAATTCGTTTGGGTTAGGTGATAATCGAGATGGATTATTGTTTTTGGTTGATATGGAATATAGACAAATCTATATTTCTACAACAGGTTCTGCCATTTCTGTGTATAATGATGCTAAAATTGATCGAATACTAGATCAAATTTCTTCATATTTTACGCATGAAGAATATTCGGTTGGTATAATACAATTTATTTATACTTTAAATATTGATGACACTGTAGGACTGTCAAATGTAAAAATGGAAGTACCTACATTTCAAATTGTTTTATATGCTAGTATCATTTCTCTTGTTTTAACGGCTATTGTAATGGGAATTTTAATTCATAAAAATCGTTTAGCAAAAGTCGCAACAACAGCAGAAGAATATCTACAACAAGAAAGTGTCGTGGTGCAATCTTTAGGGGATGTATTTCTTGGTTCTAATACGGAAAAACATTCTATTTCGCGTAGTACTACGGGTAGCTCTTCTACTCATCATAGTAGCAGTGGCAGTAGTCATGGTGGTGGCGGACATGGATTTTAAAATAAAAAAATATAGAAAAGAGGTTATTTTATGGGTTTAATTAAAGCAGCAGTAACAGCTGTAGGAAGTACGTTACATGATCAATGGAAAGATTATATTAAATGTGATGATTTGGGACAAGATATTTTAATGAAGAAGGTATCTACTCCAAATGGAATTATTTCGAAAGATAGTGCAATTCAAGTTTCTCCAGGACAAATGGCGATTATTTTTCAAAGTGGAAAAATCTTGGATGCTACAGCAGAGGAGGGAATTTATACATTTGATGCTTCTACTTCTCCTTCCTTCTTTGCAGGACAATTTGGTCCAGTATTTAAAGAAATGTGGAATCGTTTTGTTTATAATGGCGCAACTAGTCAAGAACAAGCGGTATTTTATCTAAATGCAAAGGAAATTATGGATAATAAGTTTGGAACACCAGCACCAATTCCATTTCAAGATTGGTCACATCCTATTCCTAATCAAATGACAGGAAGTATGAGTCCTTTGCGAGTAGATGTAAAATGTTTTGGAAAATATACATTTAAAATTTCAGATCCTGCTGTATTTATGAGTAAAATAGCAGGAACAGCAGAAGAATATCGAAAAGATAATCTTGTGGAACAAATGCGTTCAGAAGTCATTGGTGCTTTTCAAAATGTCTTAAATGAACTTGGAAATTCTAATCATAAAACACCAGTACTAGAACTTCCTAGTAGTAATGGATGAACAAGTATTTGATCAACCAATTCGTGATCGTGGACTTGCTATTTTGGGGTTTGTAGTAGAATCTGTTACATTAGATGATGAATCGAAACAGAAAATTGATAACTATGAACTTTCTTCTAATCGTTTTATGCAACAGGGTACACTTACTGGAGCATATGCCAATGCCGTACAGGATGCAGCAAATAATCCGAATGGTGCTATGAATGGATTTATGGGTGTTGGTATGATGAATATGGCAAGTGGTGGCATGATGGGAGGCGTTGTCAATAAT
>CANQFX010000064.1 GCA_947600015.1 uncultured Bacilli bacterium | reverse complement strand
AAAAAGAAAGCTTTGCCTCGAGATAAACCCTCTCTACGAAGTGGTAGACTAACGGCACTTCCTTCCGGAAAGTTTTGTAGACCAATTCCAATGGCTAAAGTAATAGCAGAAATTAAGGTAGCTCCCTCAATATGATATGCCAAAGATCCAAATGCAACCCCGACAACAAGGCCTTCAGGAATATGTCATTTACTACACTACTATATTAACCTCCTTATATCCTTTAATTTCAATATATTGAATAATACTAGACCATAACCTTCTGCGTTCCAAATTATCTAATTCGTAATATAAATCAATTAAATTGCTTTCTAAAAAGTTATCAATATATGAATAGTCTATAACTTCCTCTTTTTGTAAATCAAATTCATTTTTTTTAATTTGAGATTGAATTAAATTATATTCTTCTCTGTAATAATCTAAGTCAACCAGATTTTCTAAATAAAGATTAGTTAATTTATTTAATTTATTTTTTAAATTTTTTCTTATATCTTTAACCTTTTTTTGTTTAGAATTAATTTTAGTAATTTCTATTTTTTTGTTTTTCAATATAGGTATTATTTTTTCAAGAAGATATTTTTCAAGCCATTCTTCATTTATACATTTATTGTTTGAGCAAGTCTTATAATAACTATATCTACAATTGTAATAATGTCTACTATTGGAATTGGTTTTTCCAGATAAAGTATGACCACACTCTTTACATATTAATAAACCAGTAAAAATATATGGCTTAGAATTATGTTTTCTTCTATTTTCGTCTGGCTGATTATTTTTAATGTTTATTTTCAACAATCTTTGTACTTTATTCCACAAATCTTGATCAATTATGCTAGGAGCATAATCTTCTATTATTTCTCCTGTTTTTGTTCTTCTGAATTTTCCGATATAAATTGAATTAGAAAGATATCTCTTTATACTTCTACTACTTCTTTTAACATAATTTTTGCTAAACCATTCAGTGGTTTTTTGTAAGTTGTTCGATTTAGAATAATATTCAAATAAATCTATAATATTTTGTGCTTCTTCCTCATCAACAACAAGTTTTTTTTCCTCTGAAATTCTGTAGCCATAAGGAACTTTCCCTGTGCAAACAGTTTTTTGAATATTATATTTATAATCAAATACTTCATTGATTCGTTCACTTGTTCTTTTGGCTTCTAATTGTCCCATAGAAAGGCTCATATTCAGCCAAAATTCTCCACTTGCAGTAGTGGTATCATAATCTTCCCATATGGTTTTCCAATCAGTGTGATGTGTCTTAATAATCTCTATAACTTTATAAAAATCTCCTATATTACGAAACCATCTATCTAATTTAGTCATTAAAATTAAATCAATTTTATTTTTCTTAACATCATCTAACATTCTCTGTAAATTAGTTCTTTTAATTTTTTGACCTGATTCACCACCGTCAATGTACTCGTCTACTATAATATAATTTTTTTCTTTACAATAATTTTTTAAAGCATTTTCTTGCGCTTCTAAGGAATCTCCTTCTTTTGCTTGTCGATCTGTAGAAACTCTTATATAAAGAGCAACTCTTTTTATTTCTTCATTCATTGTAACACTTCCTTTTTTTTTAATTTTATGCTACAATAATATAGAAAAACTCCTATATTATTGTGTAATCGACATATACAGTTTTATAGTTATAGTTAGGTTGCTATGTAGTTTTTCATTTTGCCTCGTGTTAGCCCACGAGGTCTTTTTTTATATATAATTATCATCAAAATTTTCAGTTGGGATAGCAATAATTTTTTCAAAATAATGAGGTGGTCTACCTTGTAATATAGTGATTTCTTTTCTATTTGCTATCCAACTTTGAGGAGCACAATATACAATTGTTTCATTCTTATAAAATTCTTTAAGGCCAAGAAGATAATATAAATTTTCATAATTATTGGCTAATCCATAATCACTATCAAAGCGACTATTTCTTTTTCTTTCTTTTAAATTGTATAATTTAGTATCATCTTTTTCGAGTAATTTTAGTAGTTTAGGTAGAGTTGTTAGTCGCCTTGTAATATCATCCTTTTTTGCTATTTGATTTTGAAGAATTTTATCATATTTATTGACATGGCTTTTAATATATTTATACTGCTTTTCTTTAGTTTTTATATAATTAGGAATAAACATATCAAAATTGATTTTATGTAAACCAACTAAATGGTAAAAATGTTCATCTTTAAAAGTAATAATAATTTTGCCTTTTGCTTTTCTATCAATAATATAAACATTTTTCTTTATTGTTTCAAATGTATCAATAATTTCTTGCAACATATACTACCTCCTACAATAAAAAAAGGGGACTTATCAATAGATAAATCCCACATAGTAGCAGCCCGATTTGTATCGGGCAAATCACCTTCTATTTTGCGTTTTACCTAATATTAGGTCGCCGAAGCTAGGCTGGGGCTACAATCTCCCGTCAATAATATTATATCAAAATGATATAGCATTATTACAAAAATTATAATACACATTGTAAAAAAGTGTAAAATAACTTGTGGAATTTATAATAAACTAAAATATTAAAAATGTCAAGTTTTCTATTAACTTTTTATACTTTCCAAGAATGTCCACAACTTTGGCATACTGCGGTTTTTACAGTTATATTTTTTACTTTCTTTCTTTTCCCAATAAATATAGCAGCAAGTAGGGCAGGTATTGTTAAAAATATCCATTTTACAAATATCCACCACCAACCAATGCAAAGCCACCAAAGAATACCATGATGTTGGGTAACTAATTGACTTTCATTAAATACTTGAATGTTAACATTGTCATTTCCACATTTTGGGCACGTCATACTTTCACTTCCTTTCTAATAACATTTTTATATACAAATCTGCATCATCTTCATACTTGTCTATCTTTAATTCAAATAATCCATCTATTTGATTCAGTTGATTTAATTCTATGTGTGCAAGTTCATGCAATATCGTTTTTTTCTTTCTATAATAAGATAGACTTTTGTTTATAATTACTATATTTATACCTTTATAATTAAAAACTAATCCATTTATACTTTTAGGAAGATCTTCATAAACTATAGTAGCATTATAATAATTAAGTAAGTCTTGCTGTGTAATTTCTTTACTTAATAAATTGTATAAATTCATAAATTCACTTCCTTTATTAAGTATCTGTACTAGCATACTTATTATTGTTTTCTTATTTTACTTTGTAATCTTAATTCTCTTGCTTCCATGCCAGATTTTGAACCATCATTTTTAAATCCTAATGATAAAGCATGTTGAACATATCCTAGTGCTTTTTTATACATTTTTCTTTTTTCGTATAGTTGTGATATTCTTACAAACGAATCATAAACCGGTATTCCAAAGCCATCTTCTTCATTTTTATGACCATATGCTGAGTTCATTAGATGTTGTTCATTTCTATAAAATACAGCTAAAGTAGGAGCAAGCTCTATATCTTTTTCACATAATTCTATACATTCTTCTGTAAAATTATTTTCAATTACTTCTTGATATATTGCTTTCTTATATAATTCTTCAATTTTGCTAGAATATTGTTGATGTTTCATTATAATCGCTTCATATTCTTTTCTTAATATATCTAGTTCAGCATATATTTTATTTCTTTTATCAATTTTAACGATTCCAGTTGGTTTGTATGGATTTTTTCTTGTTTTCTTTTTTTGTTTAAACAATCCGAACATCACTTATCATCCCCTAATTGTTCATCTATTTTCTTTATATTTTTTTCAATAACAAATCTAATAGTTTCTTTATCACTATCGGGAATAACATCTTTGTATTTACTATATAATAACTCTAATTCATCATAACTATTATTTTCTTGTGATAAATCTTTATCTAATAAATCAGTAATAGTGATATTGAAAACGTCTGCTATATTAGAAACATTTCCTACTGTAGGTTCACGATTTCCATCCTCCCATCTTCCGATGGTAGTTTGATCCACATTGATTTTATTTGCTAATTCTGTTTGAGTTAGATGTCTTTCTTTTCTTAAATATTGCAAATTTTTCGGAAAAAAATTATTTGTTTCTTTCATGATTCTTCTCCTTTCTAATAAAATAATAGCACAAAAAATGACAAATTGCAATTTTTTTATGACAAATTGCATTTTTATATTGACAAATGACAAAAGTCATAATACAATGAATACAGATAGGAGGTAAAATATGGATTTAAAAAGAATGGGAACTGCGATGAAATTACTTCGAAATAGTAAAGAATGGTCATTGGAAAAAGAAAGCCAAATGCTTAATATCCATCGTAATACACTTGCTATTTATGAAGAGAATCCAGAAAATATGAGTATTGGGTTATTTAATAGCTTTTTAAATATACACAATATCTCTAGGGATTATTTTTTTAAAATCGTATATGACAATAGTCTTATAAACGATAACCAAAATCGAGAAAAAAAAGGAGGAGATTAAAATATGGAAGATTGGAAAATAGAGGAAAATGAAAATGAACTTATAGTTAAAATTCCAAAACAAAAAGATTATACACTTGAGCAATTAAAACAAAAAATAATTAATTATCTATACGGTTTAGAAAGTTATGAAGATACAGATGTAGAATTATTAAAAATGTTATTTATTGAAAAATAAAAAGACTAGATAGTGCTAGTATCTAATCTATAAAATAATTACTCATATTTGCAAGATTTTAGTTTATTATAAACTTCTTCAATTGCTTTTGTAACTTCGATTATATTGGAATCTGTATCACCAGTATTAGCAATTTGTTTAGTATTTATAAGAGCAACAATAATTTCTTTGGTTGCATCTATCATAACTTCACCTCACTTCCTAAATCAATTATAGAGTTAGTAAAAAAATAAAACAAGTATAGAAGGAGGATAAGAAGGATAAAATGTCAAACTATTTAGGAGATTTTATTAAATCAAAACGTGGAAATAAATCTTTAAGGGAATATGCTAATTTAATTGGTATTAGCCATTCACATTTAGATAGCATTGAAAAAGGCTTTGACTCTAAAACAGGAAAACCGGTTAATTTAAGTTTAGCAGTATTAAATAAATTGGCAAAGGCTCTAGATGTTAATGATTTACTTTTAATATACTTAGCAAAAATAGATAACAAACAATGTGAAGATCTGTTTATGAGATTTGCAAAACTGCAAAAGCAACCTAACAATAAAAAAAATATGTCGAATAAACTTTAATAAGGAGATGATTAGTATAAAACTGACAAAAGAACAAATTAATAATTTTTTTGCAACCTTGATAGAGATATTAGAAGAAAAAACAAATTCAAAAATAGAATATAAAATCGTAGAAAGGAAGTGATAGTAATGAATAAAATAATAAACTATTTTTTCGAAGAAGATGAAAAAGAATTAGTTCCTATGTACTTAGCATTAGTACCATTATTTGCCATATGGCTAATTACATTATTCGTGTAAAGGAGGATCTATGAAAAAAGCAAAAAAAGAAAAGGACTACACCACCACAGAGAGTCCCTTGCTTCTAATAAGCACCTATAAAATAGCACAAAATAGTAATTTTGTCAAATTGAGGTGCTAAAAATGAAGAAAAAAAGTGATAGAAATAAGTTTAATTTTATGAAAAGTTTCTATGAAGCAGTAGAAACTTTGCCAGAAAAAGACAAATCAAAAATGTATGAAGCAATAATAAAATATTCATTCGAAGATGATTATCAGCCACACTTTAAAGGAACATTATCCACTGTTTGGATTCTAATAAAACCTATATTAGACAACAGTTTTAAACAATTTCAAAATGGTAGTCAAAGGACTTCTGATTAAAAAGTTGGCTTAAAAGTGGCTGTCAGCCAAATTGAAGCCAGCCTAACGATTGGCTAAAATGTAAAAATAAAAGTGGCTCTTCCTAGGATAAGGATAAGGAATAGGAATAGGATATGGAAAAGGATATGGAAGAGGAGTGTGTGCGTCTTCGATTAGATGTATTTGTTAAATATTGGAGTATCTTAAAAAGTAATTATAAAGACACACAACACACAGAATTTGATTTTAAATATTACTATTCGATTTTTAGAGAATATGAAGAAAAAGATTTTATAAATGCAATAAAAATGGTTTTGAAATATCAATCATATTTCCCTAGAATTGACGAAATAGTTAAATATTTACCACAAATAGATAATTTACAGGAAGAATATGAAAAGCCTGCATGGTTTAATGAAAATTTAGAAATAAAAAAACCAACAAACGACGAACTTCTAGAAATAGAAAATATTGTAAAAGAAATTGGAGGTTAAAATGGATACACGTGATTTAGATAGTTATTACCCTGGCTATGATCAATATTGTGAAAGACTAGAACGAGAAAACAGA
>CANQFX010000063.1 GCA_947600015.1 uncultured Bacilli bacterium | reverse complement strand
CAATCTAATAATTCTGTTTCTATTTTTTTCATTTATTGTCCTCCTTACTAATTTCTAATAAATGCTTTCCATAAGTATTTTTTTTCATTTTTTCTGCTTGCGCTAATAATTTATCTTTTGATAACCACCCATTTTGATAAGCAATTTCTTCAGGAGAACATATGGTTAAATTTTGATTGGTTTGTACCATACCTACAAAAGAAGAGGCTTTTAATAGACTTTCAAATGTTCCCGTATCAAACCAACCATATCCTTCATTTAGAGTAATTACTTCTAAACGTTCTTCTTCTAAGAAAAGACGATTTAAATCGGTAATTTCTAGTTCTCCTCTTTTTGAAGGTTTTAAGGTTTTGGCTTTTTGTACTACAGAGTTATCATAGAAATATAATCCTGTAATGGCATAATTACTTTTGGGTTGTTCCGGTTTTTCTTCTACACTTAATACTTTTCCATTTTTATCAAATTCTACAATTCCAAATCGTTCTGGATCATAGACATGATAACCAAAAATCGTTGCTTTTTGCTTTTTCACATTTTCTTTTGCGAGTAAAAGTTGTTCTTTCAAATTTGCTCCATAGAAAATATTATCTCCTAATATCATGGCACAGTCTTCTTCTCCAATAAATTCTTCTCCTAACAAAAAAGCTTGTGCAAGTCCATCGGGAGAAGGTTGAACTTGATAGGATAAATGAATACCAAAATTTTCGCCATTTCCTAATAATTTTTTAAATTTTGGTAAATCTTCTTCTGTAGAAATAATCAAAATATCTCTGATTTCTGCTTGCATCAAAACAGATAAAGGATAGTAAATCATTGGCTTATCATAAATAGGCAATAATTGTTTTGATGTGACCTCCGTAATGGGGTATAGTCTAGTACCAGATCCTCCCGCTAAAATAATTCCTTTCATTTTATCTTCCTCCTTTTAGAAAATTTTTTATATACAATAAGATAAGAAAACCATATTTAGTCATATCTAATAAAAATACTTGAAATCTACTTGCCTGTAAGTAATTTTTTACAAAGTAGCGCTGGCTTTCTTTTAATTGCTTGTACTTTTTTATTTGATTCATATTTTGATTAATCGTTACTGAATGATTATGGATAACAATAACTTCATTATCTACCGCTACCTTTTGGTTTTGTTTTTTTAGTTTTTGAGAAAGAATTTGCTCTTCATAATATAAAAATGTATTTTCATCAAAATAACCAATTTCTTCTAATACTTTTCCATCTACTGCAAAAATACAACCCGACACTACATCTACAAAAGAAAGTTCTTTCTGATAGTGACTCTCTTGATATAAGTTTTTCTTTTTGGCATGCTTTCCATACCAAGGCAGATTTTGAAGGATTTCATTGGTAATACTTGGCATTTTCCAGCCACGATTTAATGATTTATTTTCTACAATCGTGGGTCCTACTACCGCAATTTCTTTCGTATCTAAATCTTTTCCTAATTTTTCTAAATCTTTTTCATCATGAATGATAATATCTGAATTTGAAAAAATAATATGACACTCTTTTAATTTCTCTAAAGCATATTTTGCTCCTATATTAAGTCCGGCAGCATATCCTTTATTTTCTTTTGATTCTACTATTTTAATTTTCTTATTTTCATATTGTTTCAATTGTTTCAAAGAATCATCTGTAGAATGATTATCTACTATAATAATCAAGGAGAGTCTAGAATAATCTTTTATATTTTCCAATAGTTTTTTGGTGGTCTTAGCATCATTATAATTTACAATTACCATTGCGATTTTTGTCATATTTTTACTCCTTTATATCATCAGTATAAAATAAATTCATTAGGAATGCAACATAGATAGATACGGCTGGCGCAATTAAAATATGTCCTGTAAAGAATGATAATACAAGGGAAAATATAATACTTAACAAGACACATTTTGCTAATCCTGTTGTTTTTCTCTTTTTATATTTTTTTATTATTTTCCATAGGAATGTAATTAAACTACTCATAAAAATTACAAATCCTAATACCCCATGTCGATAAAATAAATCTACATAATCCATCTCTACCATTTTTAGAGAAACTTCATCTGTCGCATAATAATCAATGTAACCTATTCCTAATAGTTTCGAAGATAACGGTGCTTTATCGTATATTTTTTTTGTATTATTCCAAAATTTCAGACGTTCACTAAAGACAAAGTGATCAAACACCTTTGGATTCGTTATAATATCACTTATATTTTTTACTTCTAAAAATTCTAAATGAACTACAATATTTTTATAAAAATTTGTTCTCGGTAGAAGATAAATTCCTAAAGAAAAAATGGTAAGTAAGCATAAGCATCCTATGGTTAATTTTCTATATTTCTTTTCTTTTACATATTGTTTTCCTTGATAAATAATGAAGAAAAGCAAAATAAGTACAAAACATAATAAAGGTCCTTTGGTTCCAATGGAAGTTAAAATATATAATAAGAAAAGAAAAGAAAGTAGTTTTAACCATATATTTTTTAATTTATATGTATAGTAGAAAAAAATAGGCATCAGGATTGATAAGATTGCTCCTATTTCATTGGCACTATAAAAAAAGCCAATACTACCACCTTTGGTAATCTCATAACTATCAAATCCAATCTTTAATAAATTTGGTACTACAATAAAGAAACTATAAATGAAAAATAAATCGTAAAAATATTTTATTGGGATCTTTATTTTTTTTTCTTGGTATAGTTCGTATAATGTCACTAATAAAATAGGAAAATAAAATGCTTTTATTAAATTTTTTCCTTCATAAAAGATTACATCTAGTCCTTTGGTTTTCATTATGTTAATTAAATATAATCCACTATATAGAAAAATGATTACGATATACCATATTTTTCTTTTTTTCTCTTTACTCTTATTTAAAAAGAATAGATAAAAAAGCATTCCTATTAAAAATAGGATTCGAAAAATCATCCCTATCGTCAAATCTATTTTCCATATATGAAGAACAATTGCGGTTGCGACATCTAATATTGGTTGTAGAAATAAAAATAAAATACAAATTTTTTCTATATTATTTTGCAAATATTCTTTTAATTTTTCCATAGTATTTTTATAGGAAGTTCCTACTATCCTTTCTCATTCTATATTTTTATTTTATCAATAATTATTAGAAAAAGAAAGGTTATTTTTCCTGTACTCTGTTTTCAATTTGTGTCTAGTTGACACAAAGTTTTTTTATTATCATTTTGCTTCTTGTTGATTTATTATATAATAAGAATAAAGATGGGGTGATTCTAATGAAGTCAACAGATAAGAAGACAACAAAGAAAATAAATCTTCCCAAAGAGGAAGAGCAAGAAATATCTAAAAAAATAGAGATAGAAAAAGAGGAAAATATCGATTTTATACCAAGACATGCGAAACAAAAAAAGAAAACGCATCCATGTTTAAACTTTTTCTTGGCTTTGGTTCTTGTTAGTAGTATTGGTTATTTTTTAATTCCTTTATTTTATCAAGAAAATCAAATAAATCATTTAGAAGGATTCATTGGTAATTTTCTACTTGTTTTATTTACGATATTTTTTGTATGTTTAGGCTTTACTTCTAATCGCAGAAAAAATGGAAGTATTTGGTTAGGAAGTTTTCTTTTACTTGCTTATTTTATTTTTTCTACTATGGTTTCTTTCCAACTCATTTCCTTACCTACCATGAATCAGGTTGTTGATTTTCGAGGAAAGAGTTTAACAGATGTCATTACTTGGGCTAGTAAACATGATATTACTGTCATTCAAGATTATGAATATAGTGATATGGTCGAAGAATATCAAATCATTAGTCAAGATGTAAAAGAAGGAACCAATCTTAAGGATATTAAGAGCATTACAGTATCCATTAGTGAAGGAGTGAATCCTTATAAAGAAGTGATTGTTCCTAATATGATCTCTTGGAATAGTGAGCAAGTGATTCAATTTGTTAAAGATAATTACTTAACCAATGTAGAAGTAGAGTTTGTTTCTTCTGATAAGGCAGAAGATACCGTCATTGAACAAAGTAAAAGTGGGAATTTAAGACGAGAAGAAAAAATAAAACTTACTTTTTCCTATGGAGAGGAATTAGATTATAGCGAAGTAAAATTAATTGATTTTACTGGAAAAAGTGAGTTTGAGGTTGAATTTTATTTAAAACAACATCATTTAAAATATGAATTTGATCGAGATTTCTCTAAAAAAATAAAACGGGGTCTTGCGATGAAGCAAAATAAAAAAGCAGGAGAAATGATTCCCATTGATAATGAGGAAGAAAAAATAAAAGTGACATTTAGTAAAGGAAAAGAGATTTCAGTTCCAAACTTAAAGAAAATGTCTATTGCAAAAATTACTAATTGGATTATTGAAAATAAGTTAAAATTAGAATTTGATTATGCTTATGATGAGTCGTTAAAAGAAAATACAGTGATTCGTGCCAATCATAAGAAGGGAGATATTATAGAACAAGGAGAAGCGATTACTATTGTTATTTCTAAAGGAACTCTTAAAATGCCAAAATTTAGTTCTTATGAAGAATTTAGAAAATGGGCAGAGAAATACCAAATCCCATATGAAGAAAAACATGAATTTAATAATCAAGTAAAAGCGGGTGAAGTTATTTCCTATTCTTATAAAACAGGAGACGTTATTAAAAATGGAGATGTCATTATTGTGACCATATCTGATGGAGAAAAGATTAAAGTTCCAGATTTAGAAGGTCTAACAAAAAGCGAAGCAATTAGTAAATTAAAAAAATTAAACTTAGAATATAACTTTGTATATCGAAATAGTAGTAAAGTTAAGAAAGATATCGTCATGGGGCAATCAGTGGATGCTGGTAGTGAAGTATCGAAAGGAACAACAATCACTGTGACATTGAGTAGTGGCGAAGAAGAAAAAGAAGAACCACAAGTTTCTTCTAGCAATAGTAGTTCTAGTAATAAGAAACCTAGCAATACCCCTTCTACTCCAAGTTGTGATCGTTCAAAAACCGCAGAACTAAATATTCAAGCCGGGTCTAATGGTGCTCAAACAAAATCTATGATTGAGCAGTTAAATCCAAAACATAAGTTTAATTTTGTATTTGTATCTGCCTGTGATAATGGAGATAGTTCTCCAGGTACGGTTTGTACTACAGGTCTAGAAGGAGTTGCTAAGAACTTCTGTGATACGATTACTGTTCAAGTAGTAAAATAAAAAGGGATTTCCCCTTTTTATTTTATTTCTAAACGAAGAGGATACCCCTTCTTATCTATTATTTTCATAAAATACTTTAGATATTAAGAAGAAGCCATCTAGTGCCAAGTCACATAATAACTACCATCTATAATACCAGCCTCTTCTACCCGTTGAATAAGCCAGTTTCCGGCAGCATTATATGTAACGTATATATCACTAATATTAGAAGAAGAAAAGTTATAAAACATATTAGTATAATTAGTTACTTTATCAAAACTTTTTGCTCCGTCCATCTCAAGGCGAAAATTCTTATATATAGATTTAAAGTTATAAAACATCGAATTGGTATTTGTTACATTTTCAAATGTCCATTTCATCAAATCCAGATCACTGTTCCTACTCGTTGATTCTCGAAACATGGAAGACATATTGGTTACATTAGTAGTATCAAGTTGAGCAACTGAAATTTCAGCATCTAAATAAGAAAATAAATAACTAGAATCTGCATTTGCTTTCCCATTATTTGAATAGAATGTCACGTTTAATCCATTCGTAAACATTTCTCCTATCGCTAATATACTACCATTTTTATTAACAGAAACATCCCATATTCCTCTTACTGCGTGGACGGCATCCCCTGATTCAATACAACCATCTGCACTAAAAAAAAGGTCTCTGATCTCATCTCTTTTAATTGGTCCATTAAGAAAATAACTATTTGCACTTGGATTACTCTCTGCTTTTTGCATTACATTACTAGTCGAACTACTATAATTATTATATTCAAAGGCAACTTTAATCTCTACCCAGGGATATGCTATAGTATTATTATACCAATAAAACTTAACATTAATAGTTTTGCTAGTAGATGGGGGAATAATTTTTCCTAATGCTAAATTTTCCGTATCAAATTCCACATGATCTAGAAAGTCAGCCGGTCCTCCTGTTACACCTTCTGTTCTATCAATAAACATACTAGAAATTGTTTTATTAGAGGACGTATTATTCGTAATAGTAATTGCATATGTAATTACAGAATCTGGATTATATAAACAAAAATCTAAATCTGTGTAATTAGGATGAATGATTGGCTTATCATCTTCTTCTGCATCATTTAAACTTTCTAGTAATTTTACATTTGTAATTTCTATATTATTTGATTTTTGAATGGCAACATCTCCTGTAATTTTTAAATTAGCATTTAAGGCACTATAAGCAATACTACTAGATAAGATACAAACCGTAATCATTAGATAAATCCATAAATTAAAATGACTCTTCTTTTCTTTTTTCATTTTTTCTCCTCCGCTTTTATTTTCTTCTATTCAAATTATACCCCCCC
>CANQFX010000062.1 GCA_947600015.1 uncultured Bacilli bacterium | reverse complement strand
TTTTATAACACGAAAAAAAGCAAGTGTAAAATCACTCTTTTTACCAAATAAAAAGAAAACCAATGCCAATTTTTTCAATTTCTTTTTGGAATTTTTCTTTTTGGTTTTCTTTTCTTCTTCCTTTTTCAAGTTTGATAATTTTTAATGTCCCTTCATAAAATAATCGAATAGTTTTTGGCAACCATAATCTAAATCTCGATAAGTAACATCAAAATTTTCTGTATACCATGGATCAGCAATATCCTTTTTTTGATCAGTAAAATCCATTAACAGATAAATTTTCTTTTGTAAATCTCCTCCAAAAATATGAGAAGCTCGTATTACATTGCTGTTCTCCATACAGATAAAATAATCATATTTCTCATAATCCTCTTTTTCTAATCGCTTGGCATGATGATTCGTATAAGGAATATTTTTTTCTTCTAATTTTTTTCTAGCCCCAATATGCATAAAATTTCCCTGTTCTTCATACGAGGTTGCTCTAGAAGTAATCAAAAAATCATTCTCTAAATGATGTTTTCTAATCTTATCTTTCATAATAAATTCTGCCATAGGAGAACGACAGATATTTCCTAAACAAACAAAACAAATCTTGATCATATCTCTATCTTTCGAAACTTCCCTTCTAAGATAGAATATAAATAACACTCTACCTCTTTTTTTGTTTTTTCGCCTATTACTTTTCGATATCCATTTAATTGTTCTTCATACAAAGAATCTTCGATATTTTTTAATTTATAATCCACAATAATCATTTTATCATCTCTTTCAATCAATAAATCAATCATACCATGAGATAATACATTTCTCTCTTCAAATAAAAATTCATATTCCCGATACATTTTTTTTGATAAATTTTCTTGAATCAAAGGACTATGCAAAAAAGCAAGAATTTTCTCTTTCATATCATCGGAAATAGAAAACATATAAAAATCTGGATTGTTAAAATCTAAATGTTCTAATACTTCATGAACTTTGGTACCAAAATCCATCCTCTCTTGTTCTTCTTTTGTTATCAAATGCATCTGATCTTTAGAATAATGTTTTTCTTCTAATGACTCTATAGCAAAAGATAATTCTTCTACTTTTAAAATATCTTTCTCCTCTTGTAAAGATGGAACCTCTTTTTCTGGATTACTATCCAAATAAGCCTGTGTTGCTTGTACCATAGACCTTTTCTGATAAGGCACCAAACTACCGTAAATACTTTTTATAATGGATAGAAAACTGCGATATTTCATTTTTTCATAATCATTCGGAATACCTAATATCTCTTCTTGTTCTGGTATTACAATTACCATCTGTTCTCTTGCCCTAGTAAGCGCAACATAAAGTAAACGAATTTTTTCTGATATTTCTTCTTTTTTTGTCTTCCTTTTTACTAATGTCTTTAAAATTGTATCCTTATAATATTGATCTACTTTAGGTAAAATCAATCCATATTGATTATCATATAAAATTTTTTCTTTTAATTCCATAAAATTAAATTCTCTAGTAAATCCTGCAAAATAACAAATAGGATATTCCAATCCTTTGGACTTATGAATGGTCATAATCTTACAACTGTTACTATCAGAAGTATTCACGGAAAATCTTACATCATAATCTTTCTCATAAATACAATCTAGATAAGAAACAAAATCATAAATGGTATTACCTTTTTTTTCTAAGTTCCTACACAATTCATAAAAATATTGTTCCCGAATTCGAAAACTTTTGACATTCCCCATCGTAATCAATTTTTCCTCATAACCAAAGCAATCTAATACATAATTTAAATAACTAGAAACTGACATCACATCCATTTTATCAATTAATGCAAAACACTTCTGATATAATAAACTATCTTGATAATTTTTCTTATTATGATATTCAAAAATTTCTTCATCACTCATACGATATAAAAAACTTCTCGCAACAGAAATAAAGTGATAAGAAAATTCATTACTAAAATCATGATTCTTAATATCAATTAATAATTTTAATAGATTTTTAATTACTAAAATATCATAATCTTTATGTAAAGACTCTTCCTTTACAATCGTAAGAGGAATATGTAAATACTCAAATACTTTTTTATACAAATCAAAATCTTTACTTTGATCTAATAAAATAACAATATCTTTATATTCCATAGGACGCAATTGTTTTTTATCTTTATCAAACACTTGAAAACGTTCTTTTTGTTTTTTTAAGATATCTTCTCCGATAATAAATGCTTCTTGTTCCTGATTCGATATATTATTTTCTGGCTTTTGATAACAGAATACATCTAAATCATAATGTTGATTTGTTTTTCCTTTTGTAGTATAAGCATCATTACCAAATACCATACGATGTGATTGGGAATAATTTGCTCCTCCAAATTCATCATTCATACATAAATCAAAGATAAGATTAATGTTATTCAATACTTCTTGTCTGGAACGAAAATTTTTTACTAAATCAATTTTAATACCCTCTTCTTCTTTTTGATACAACTCATATTTATTTTTAAAAATGTAAGGATTAGCATTTCGAAAACGATAAATAGACTGCTTGATATCTCCTACCATATAAACATTATTTTTAGAAATCAAAGAGATTAATTTTTCTTGTGTATCCGAAGTATCCTGATATTCATCAATTAAAATTTCTTGAAAACTATCCCTTAACTCTTCTCTAATATCTTCATTTTCTTCTACTACTTGAATGGCAAGATGGGCAATATCAGTAAAATTATAAATTTCATTTTGCCTTTTATATTCCGTTAACCGATCATCTAATTCTTTTATGATATGAATAATTTCTTCTGCATTTTGCTTTGTAGAAAAAATCTCTTGTTCCATTTCTTCTTCTGTCTCATAAATACATAAATCTTTGATATCAGAAAAAATAGTCCCAATCATTCCCTTGATATTTTTTCCTTCTTCACTACTTCCTTTTGGTACTCTAGGAAGGCTTATTGCTAAACAATCTTTTATTTCCTGATAATTTTTAGCCTGTAAAAAAGAAGATAATGAAGCTTCTAATTTTTCTATATAAGAAGAATCAAAATAAGAAGCTAATTCTTCTAATAAAGATTCGATTTCCTTGCGATAAGAATCAATAAGAGAAAAATAATCTTTTTTACTTTCCATGATTTTTTCTTTGGTATAGTATGTTTCAAAAAAATGTTCTAAATATTCCTTTTTATTATATTTCAATTCTATTTTTTGATATATATTTAAAATATTCTTTTTCAGTTCTTCATCATCTTTCAAGCAAAAATCTTCAATTAATTTCATAAATCCTTGTTTTGGTAATTGATAATTTTCTTCCATAATATCATCTAGTATTTTATTTTTCGCAATATCAATCATTACTTCGTCCGCAACTTCTATATGACTAGAAATATTTAATTTTGCATGATATTTTTTAACCATCGATAAAGAAAAGGCATCAAAGGTAGTAATGTAAGCACCATCTAATAAATCTGCCTCTTCTTTTAAAGAAGAATCTTTCATTACTTCCTTTCGTATGCGAGACTTCATCTCTGCCGCTGCGGCATTAGTAAAAGTTAAAATAAGAAGTGCATTGATATGAATTCCACTTTTTAATTTTCGAAGTACTCGCTCTGTTAATACTGCAGTTTTACCACTTCCTGCTCCAGCGGATACAATAATATTTTTCCCTTCTTCTGTAATTGCTTGTTGCTGCTCCAATGTAAAATTCATTCTTCTTCACCTCCTAAAAATGATAAATCATCTACTTTATTTAAATACTGAATATCTTTTTCTGCTCGATAACATAAATCAAGAAAAGGACAATACTGACAAGAAATATTGTTTTTAGCGTATATCTTTGGATTAATGGAAAAAGATGCATCTAAAATTTGATCTGTTGTTCTTTCAATAAAATCTTTCGTGTAAGTAATTAAATGATATAAAAGATCATTAGATAATATCTTGGCATAATAACCAAAACCTTTTTCTTCTTGATATGACATTGATTTAATATAATCACTTTGTCTATAAGTAGAATCAAATAATTCTAATATTTCTGTATTATCCGTAGAATAACCCTGTAATAAATAACGATTATTTTTCTTCTTTTCTAAATTTTTTTCCCAAGTAGGATAAGGAAATAAAATATTTTGATAATAAATACCCGTAAAAATAGGATTTTGAAATACCTTAGAATAATGAATTAAATATAAATAAATAGGAAGTTGCATATGTAATCCATATTTCATTGGTTCTATTTGTGTATCAATCGTACCTGTTTTATAATCAATAATAGAAAAATAAGTATCTTCTATATTCTTATAATACATAATTTTATCAATATATCCAGTAAATAAAACTTCTACTGATCTTTTTAAAGGAATTTCTACTTTTTTCTCAAAATAGGCATCTTGAAAACTTGTTTTCTTTTGTTGTTCTTTTAATTGCTCAATGAACTCTATTAATTCTTTTTTTATTTTTCGTAATAAAAGTTTTTCTTTCAACGTAAGCTCTTTTTTAGAAATATACTTTTGATATTCCTCTTCCAAATCAAATCCCGTCTTTTGATATAAAGACAAAATCTCATGATACATAGAACCAATAAAATTAGCAAACTTTTCTTCATAATTTTCTAATTTCAATACATATTTTATATAATACTTAAACCGACACTCTTGATATGCATTAAAAGAAGTATAAGATAATTTTAAAGGATATGGTAATTGCTCTAAATACGTATCTTTATTGATTCCTAGAAATTGATTGGAATATGTTTTATAAGGGATTGGATAATGCGTATAAAGAGAAGAAAGATAGGGTCCTTTTTCTCCATATAAATAATAAGAATCTAATTGCTCTGCAAGACGAATTTTATTATATAAATTAGAAAATTGATAGAAATCTTTTGGTCCTTTGATCACTTCTAAATGAAAATCACTAATAACACTAGATGGATAAAACGTTTGAAAAGGAGAAGACTTTTTATAAGATAAGAATAAATTTTTAATAGAAGCTAGAACAAAAAACAATGTTTCTTTATTTCTTTTATTTTTTTCTTTGGTCGAATAAAGAGGAACTTCTTGTTTTAACGAATCAGAAAGATAGGAAATATCTTTTTCCATTTTTGGCAAAATATCTTGATTAAATCCTAATACAAATACATATTCATCTTCAGTAAATTCTTCATTATATAAATTTTTGATTCGTACAGCATTTTTTTTCTGTTGATAAGGAATCATCGTATTTTTTAATTGATCGATCAACAAAGTAGAATAAGACTTTTTCCCTTCAATTTTAGATAAATTTGCTAAAACAGAAAGAAGTTTTCTATAAATAGGAAGTTTTTCTTGATGATCGAAATCTAATTTCTGATTGATTAAATAGTCTTGTACTACCTTGGTAGAAAAAATAGAATCTTTGGGATCCAAATTAAGAGGAATATTATAATAGGCAAATATTTTTGTCAAAAGATAGGTATAATCACTAGTAATATTAGTCAAATAAATATGATTGATATCAATTCCCTTTTTTAATAGTTCTATGATTTGTAAACAAACACCATTAATCTCGTCTTCCATAGTAAGATACTCTACTACTTTGGCATCTAATGTTTGAGAAGAAACAACACTTTTCGTCTGAAGCATTTCTTCTTCATAAGGCTCAAGATGATAATAATTTTTCACAATAATTTTTCTTGTTTGAATCCAAGAACGAAAATAAGGATTTTCTTTTAATAGTCCCTTCTCCAACAACTCTAACTTTAATTTTTTTAAGAAGTTTAATTTCTCATGTCGATAATTTTTTTCTATATCAATGACATAAAGATTTTCTAGATACATTTTACAAACATCCAAATGATAATGATATGTTTCTAATAAATAAGAAATTGTTTCTTCATCATAAGAAAAATAATAATTTTGTTTATATTCTTCTTTTGTCATAAATTTAATATTGTATAATTTTTGTTCCTGTTGTATTGATTTTAATATTTTCAATTTCTCCTCATTAGGACATACAATCAGTAAATTATCTTCTAGAACATCTTTCATAATATCACCATTTTCATTATATAATTATTTTATTATTCTCACAAGTAGGGCTGCAAAAAAAAGAAGTTGCTTTCAAAAAACAACTGAAATAAAAAGTGTGTAGATTTTTGTATATTAAAATTAATATAAGGTACATTGCTAAAATTAAAATAGACGTGAGAGAGAATCTGTAGATAATTAACTATTTTATGAACCTTGCCACTACATGACTAAAAAAGTTTCATAAGGAAAATTTTAAGGTGTCTTTTTTATTATAACTATCTCTTATTCTGACATATTTATTTGCAATTTTGCACCGTTATTGTTTATATCACAGTATCTCTAAGATCTAAGTATTTCAATTTTTTAAAATAAATACGTTATATACCAATATTTTATAATAAGTTATAACAGTACTTAAACTTTTAATATCTTTTTTTCATTAATAATATTTACTCAAATAAAAGTATGTGTTCTTATGGAATTATGACTTTTGTTATAGTAATCTTTGCACTACTCAAAAGACGTTCTATATACGTTTTTGCA
>CANQFX010000061.1 GCA_947600015.1 uncultured Bacilli bacterium | reverse complement strand
AATTAAAAAATCCTTCTTGTTCATACTATCGCCTCCCTTCTTTATGAAGTTTGGCAATCACCCAACTATTAAATGTTCCTAATAAAATTATACCAAACGTTTGTTCTTGGCACAATGCTTTTATATTAAATTTTGATTATTTATAAAACACACTTGCATATTGGCAAGAAAATAAACGATGGAGGGAAAAATATGAATTATAATAGTATTGATATTAAAAATGTTGATCTTGAGCATTCATTTTTTCATTATACAAATATTAATAATTTAGAAAGTATTTTTAAAAATGGCCTTGAACCTAGAATTGGCGTAAATTCATTGTATATTGAAAAAACAGCTAAAATCTTTTTTGTAAAGGGAGAAAAGGGTATAATTGATATAATGGATGTTTGGTTAAAATGGTTAACTGCTAAATGTGGCATCAATAAATTTATATACTGGCTTGGTACAATATATATGAGATTTCCATTTTGTATTAAATCATTGCCTAATATTATTGTTAAAAAAAATTTGAGTAACGAAAAAAAACGTTATAAAGTTTATCATAATATGAAAAATATATTAGATAATAGTGTATTTTTAATGTTAAATTTGAAAGAAAATGTTGATTTTTATTATAATGATGTTGATGAGGTCAAAGAAAGATATTATGATAGTTTCTTAAAAATGTTATATACAAATAATAGTAACTTTCAAGACAAACGAATGGAATATTGGAATATGCATACAATTTCAAATAAATACATTGAGAAAGAAAAAATACAAGTTTTATGTCATACTTCTGATTATAAAGCAAGTGGATTATTAAAACATTTGATAGAAAATAATATGAAATATGTAAAAAGAAATTGTGATTTTTTAAATGAATATTATAATTATATATATAAATAACAAGTTGTCGTATTTCTTTGTTTATAATTACGCATGCCTTTTATGTGAATTTTATTTAAAAAAATACCATATTAGCAATTTTATACTATAATAAATATCGAAGGGATTGAATGCAATGGTAAAATTTTCTTGGTTTAAGGACGAATACCCCACAGGGCTTGATATTAGGCAGGTTTATGGTATCGTATTTTCTAATGATGGTAATATTCTTTTAAGAATAGACGATGATCAATATAAATTAACTGGTGGAAAACCAGAAAAATATGAATATCGTTTTGAAGAAACATTAAAAAGAGAATATCTTGAAGAATTAAATGTTGAGATTGAAAATATTTATTATCTGGGATATTTATTGGTAGAAGAAAACAATCAAAAATATGCTCAAGTTAGAATGATAGCTAAGATGAAAAGTTTTGGCAAACTACGCCCAGATCAGGATAATGGCAAACTATATAAAAGATATATGTCCAATATTAAAAATGTCAAAAAATATCTAAATTATCCTGATGAAGCTGGGAATAAAATGATAGATGATGCCATCTACATGGCTAATGAGAAATATAATATATCATTTCATGAGAAGGAATATTTTATATAGATTTGGTAATGTCAATTTCATAGCATACTTGTTTGTTCATAATAATATCCTTACATGAATTCTCATATGCATATAATAGTATTTTTTAGAAAATAAAGAAAAAGTAATATAAGAAACGTAATAATTAGATTTTTACCATAGAATTTATTTTTATTATAATTTAGGAGTGATTAAGGCAAATACAAAGGAAAAAGAATTAAGAAATAAAATCATAAAATTGGTATTATTACAACACCATAAAAAATATGTACATGGACATCATGGACCAAATACATTTGATTGTGCTGGGTTAGTATGGTTTATATATAATGAAATTTTACATATTAATTTATATGAAAATGGATTTGGAATATCTACTACGACAAAATTAATGACTACTTCTTATGGGAAATTAACTTTATTTGAGGAAAATGATGTAGATAAAGATATCAGTTTAATTAAGAAAGGTGATATCCTTTTCTTTCACAGACAATCATTGCAAGATATTATACCAAAAGAAAATAATAAATATCCAGGACATTGTGGTATATATTTAGGAAATCATGAGTTCATACATTGTTCAAGAACAAAAGGTCAAGTGGTTATCAGTAATTTTATTAATAATGACTATTGGAAAAAAATATTAGTTGCTAGTAAAGATGTATTTGAAGAACATGATTGGCAATACAAAAAGTAATTTATATTTAGATAATTATCTTAACTGAATAGTATGGCATTGGGAAACCTTTTTGAACAAAGAAGTATTGTTCAAAGTTCCTTTTTCTTATCTCGTTTCTTTTACTTGTTTTAATTCTTCTATTCCTTTTGTTTGCTGGCGGATGATTGTTCTCGCTACTTTTTCTAGTCTTGGATCAATATGATATTGTAAGACATTTTGGCATAGTTGAATTGCTCCTTCATGATGGGGAATCATTTCGCTGATAAAGTCAAAATCAATATTTTGTCCTTGACTACTATGCTTCATTTTTTCAATCATACGTTTCGTAATTTCGATATACCTTTTTCTATATCGTTCTACATCTTCATAGGCATTAAAAATATTAGGAGTCGTTTCATAAATACCTATCATTTGGCGGATTCCTTCTGTTTGCGTTCGCATTATATTCTTTGCGATTTTCATTAATTGATAATTTTTAGTATACATTAATAAATTTTCACACATTTGAATTGCTGCTTCATGATGGGGAATCATGCATACAATAAAGTCCTTTGTAATATTTCCACTCCAATTAGAATGTAACATTCTATTTTGCATTCTATTTAAAATTTGTTCAAATTGATTTAAATAATTATAATAATAAATATTAGAGTTATTCATATGATACCTCCTACTCTATCATAGTCAAAAATTAAAAATACGTGACAAAAAACTAGAAACCTATTATAATATTTTTGGGAGATGAGATCATGAAACAATATACACAAAAAGAGATTAATCAAATTTTATTAGCAAAAAATGCAGATGAGTTTTATTTAGCGATTATCGAAGACAAATCACGAGGTTTAACGGACGAAGAAATTCAAAACGTCTTAACTGGTAATTTCAATGCCCTTGTTGATTTAGACGATGCGCAAATAGGAATATTAAAACAAATTATGGAAACAAAAAATTCTTCTTTATTACAAGATAATTTAAAAGAAAAAGCGAGTGAAATCATTTTAAAATCTATTACTGTTTCTCAAGGATATAGAGATTTTGCAATTTTAACAATGATTGGAAATGAAATATACAATATTTTTGATACCAACAATAAATTTATAGATCGTAATAAGGAAAAAATTATTCGTTATGATAACTTATTAAATTATTATAATAAAGAGCAAGCAATATTTCGAATTGTAGCAAAAGAGGAAGAGGAAGAATTACAAGAAGATATGGTACTTTTCGATCCAAAACCAGAGGATGAGCACTTTTGTAATGAATACTATCGTGCTTATATAAAGCAAGAAGAGGATGATGATTTAACAGAGCAATTTATCAAAGAGGTAAAAGGATATCAACATAAAATTGGTGCAAAGAAAAAAGACAATTAGAAATTATCTAATGTCTTTTTATTTTTTCGTTATTTCAAACTACCTATTCTTGCCAAATATTTTTATATGAGAAAGTATTTTATTTAAATCATCCTCACCAAGTATTTTATAGTTTTCCTTTAATTCTTCTATTGTTCCAATACACCCCAAATTAATTTTATATTTATCTAAAAACTCAATTTTGCTCTTTATTTTTTCTAATATATCCTTTTCAATAGATAAGTCTATATTACTTCTAACATTATAATAATCTATAAAGTCTATAGTAATATCGTTAATATTAATAAAATCATCTATTATTTTACATCCCCATCTTCTAAAAAGTACTAGTTCATAAAAAGTTGTATCATATCTGTTTATCGCATTATAATGTGTTAAATAAGAGACTTTTCTATCTTTCGTTTTATCAATAAATTCTATATTTCTTCTTGCAAATTCATCTTGTCCATGCAAAAATCTCACCTTTACTCTTGTATCTCTCTTGGAAAGACCTGGCAATAATATTTTGGGAATATTTTTATTTACAAATTCCTCTATATTGTTACATTTTTCTTTCGCTATTAATTTTTTTAATAGGCTTTTATTTATCTCTATTTGTTCTTTTGAAATGTCCATATATTTTATATTATAATAGTTGGCAACATTTTCTAATGTTAAAGATTTTATTTTATTTTTTATGTCGGTTGTATATTTTAAATATTCTTTTAAACTCACAAAATCTATTGGATGATCTTCTATTTTCGTTTCATATATTCCCTTTAAAAGAAAAGAAATTTCAAAATTCGTATTGTAACCGATAATCATAGAATCTTTTATAAATTCTAAAAAGTTTTCTAATCCTTCTTTTAAAGTGACCCCTCTTTTATTTAAAGTGTCATTCGTTATTTTAGTTAACTCTTCTATTTCTTTTGACAGAGGTTCCGTAGGCTTTATATAATCTAAAAAGTTTTCTATCGCATTAAAATTTTTGTCAAGTTTAATTGCCTCTATTTTAATAAGATTAAATTTATTAAATGGATTCTTATCATAACCATTTGTTTTCATATCTATTATTACATAATTTTTCATATTTTTTCTCCTTAGTTCTATATTTCTATTTCCTCACCATCATCTAATATTAAAGCGTTTTTAAAGATTTCTTTGGCAAGTTTTTTATTTTTTGTATGAATCGGGATTACTATTTTAGGATTAGTAATACTTTCTACAAGTTTAATTGTCTCTCTATCTGCATGACCTGAGGTATGGATAATTTCAAAATCAATTCCTAATTCTTTAACTCCATTTACAAATTTTTGAAAATTTTCTTTTTCAAGATAGCCTTCCCACATAGAATATACTAAGCAAGCATTCGTAATGGCTCCTTTTTCTTTTAACATTTTTATATCTTCTAACATTGATATTTTTACTAACATTGCAAAATTTTGAAATACTACAGATGAAATATTATATTGTTTAAATGAATCAATAAATTCTTTTTTAAATTCCTTATTTTTTTTCATATATCTTAATGCTGTCCATACATATACATCATCAAATTTTTCGGGCGTTGGGATTGTATGATTTAAGATTTTTGTAATATTTGCAGTAAATATATCTTCTATCAATACTTTATCGGTTTGTTTACATGCTTTATAAAAAGTTACGATACGATCGATATTAGTAGATGCTTGTAATATAAATATTTGTTTATATTTTTTAAATAATTCTATAGAAATTCTTTCTAGTTCCTCTTCTGTTTTATATTTTATATTCTCTCTTCCAAAAGTAGTTCCTTCTGTTATTAATAAATCTACCTTTCCTATTTTTTTTAAGGTTTTTTCAAATATTTTCCCTTTTCGCCCATGTTTTCTATAATCTCCTGTATGAAGTATTTTCTTTTTCTTACTTTCTACAAGTAACATACCTGAATTGTAAGAGGAATGATCGATTATAAATAAAGTTATTTTCATATCTTTAATTATAATTGGTTGGTTAAATTCCATATCTTTTGTTTCACATCGAATATCTTGATAAGTAAATTTATTTAATAATTCATAGATTTTTTTGCTTTCTTTCTCAACATATACTGGAATGTCATTTAATATATAATGAATTAATCCAATGTGATCACCATGACTATGTGTAATAAATACAGCATCATATTTTTTTGTCCCTGTAGTAAGTCCATCAATCATGGGATTTTCCATTTGTTCTTCTTTCTCATCATCTGGTAGATCTTCTCCAAAATCAATGATAATTCTTGCTTTGTCACTGCTGATTTCTGTGATACATCCACCAATTTGGTTTGTTCCTTTTATAATTTTTACTTTCATCTTAATATCCTTTCTCATTGAAATTAAATGTATCAAAAATAATTACATTACAATAATCAGTCATATCAACACATGCTACTGGTAAATCGTAATCTTTTACTTTTTGAAATGATAACAGTTTCCATATATCGGAATTTTCGGGAAGAAATGCAAATTGATTATCAAAAACGTATTTCTCCTGACCATTATATATTCCTGTTAAGTCTTCTTCTATTTTTTTTACTTCCGCTGTTGTAAGTTTATTCAGCGAATTTTTTATATCATTTTTTGATGGATAAATATATAATTTATTTGTATAATAACAAAGATTTTTTTGATGCAAACAAAGAAAATAATTTTTGATATCCTCAATAAATAATTCATCTACATACAAAGTTATCTCATGCGTTTTGCCATTTTTTGAATCGATCTTATAATTACTATCTAATTTATTTGTTAACCCTAAAAGATATAAAACGAGAGAATCTTTCAAATCTCCACCTAAATATGTAGTACCATTATATTTTTGATCATAATGAAGTATATTTTCGATCATGTAAATAACTTCTTCTAAATTGTTTTTTTCAATATATTCTAATTCATTATCTAAAATTTTTTTGATATCTTTTGGTATCTTGTTAGCGTAATATTTATCGGCCTTTTTAAGAACAAATTCTTTAAATTTATTTTTTTCATAATTATCTTGCGCGCCTAGTTCATCATTTTCTAATTCTATATTATCAATTTTATCTGCTAATTTTTTAGGATTATGTATTACAATTTCTTCTATATTATCAATATAAGAAAAACAGTTTAACATTTCTTCTTTCGACCAATAGTAACGACTCTCTTCATAAGAATTAGCTATTTTATTTTGGACATATAAATAATGAAGAGATATTCCATCCGATTTATCTATTCTTTCAGGATAAGAAGTCGCAATGACTAACTTATTGATTTGATTAAAATTAGAATTATTCCATTCTGTATAGGTATGAAAGTCCATTCGATTAATATTTTTCTTCATAAATTCCTTGTATGATATATATAGTCAGTTACAAGAGAGATTTTGCATTCAACACTGACTA
>CANQFX010000060.1 GCA_947600015.1 uncultured Bacilli bacterium | reverse complement strand
CCTATTATTTTTTCCATAATTTTACCTCCTTATTTTTTTCTTTCTTATTATTTATCTATTATTATCTGCAACAACCATCTGGTGCAGTAATTTTTTCGATTGGAACCCCTTCAAATTCTCGTCTACCACAACCTGGGCAAACATCATTAATTACACCAACATAACCACACACTGGATCACGATCTACTGGATGATTTACTGCTCCATATCCAATGCCTGCTTCTTTCATAATATGAATTACTTTTTCAAAGGCATCTACATTAGAAGCAGTATCTCCGTCTAATTCAATATAAGAAATATGTCCACCATTTGTTAAATTATGATATGGCGCTTCTGTTTTTAATTTATCTGTAATACTAATATGATAATATACTGGAACATGGAACGAATTAGTGTAATATTCACGATCCGTTACTCCTTTTATTTTTCCATAAATCGCTTTATCAATTGCAGTGAATCGACCAGAAAGTCCTTCTGCTGGTGTTGCTAAACAAGCGAAATTCAAATGATATTTTTCTGCATACTCATCACATTTTTTTCTCATAAATTTAATAATTTCTAATCCTAACTTTTGACTTTCTGCACTTTCTCCTTGATGTTTTCCTGTAAGTGCTTTCAAGCATTCTGCAAGGCCAATAAACCCAATGGATAAAGATCCATGTTTCCATACTTTTCTAAGACGATCGGTAGGTTTCAATTTTTCTCCATTCGTCCAAACTCCTTGTCCTAATAAAAATGGGAAATTATAACAACGTTTATTGCATTGTACTTCAAAACGTTCTAACAATTGATCTTTTACTTTATTCATCAAATCTTCCAATTCTTGATAGAATGCTTTCATGTCTGCTTTTTCTCTTTCTTTTAAAGCAATTCCATGTTTAATTCCTAATCTTGGAAGATTAATTGTAGTCCAAGATAGATTTCCTCTTCCTGTTACTACTTCATGATCTGGCGCTGTGACATCCCCAATTACTCTTGTACGACATCCCATATAAGCAATTTCTGTATTAGGGTCTCCTTCTTTATAATATGCCAAATTAAATGGTGCATCGATAAAAGAAAAGTTAGGGAAAAGTCGCTTGGCAGATACCTTACATGCTAAACGGAATAGATCATAATTTGGATCTTCCTTATTATAATTCACCCCTTCTTTTACTTTAAATATAGATACAGGGAAAATTGGCGTTTCTCCTCTTCCTAATCCACAATCAGCGGAAAGCAAGAAATTTTTAATTACCATTCGTCCTTCTGGAGAAGTATCTGTTCCAAAGTTAACGGAAGAAAATGGAACTTGTGCTCCTGCTCTAGAATGCATTGTATTTAGATTATGAATAAATGCTTCCATTGCTTGTTGCGTTGCTCGATCTGTTTTTTGCATTGCTTTCTCATAACTTTTCGTAAAAATTTCTTTTACTCTGCTAGAGCCTTTTTGGTAATCTGTTAATGTTTGAATATCAAACTCAATACTTTCGATTTTATCAATTTCACGAATGATTCGTTCTACATTAATATGTTCTAAAAATCCTTCTAAATCTAAAAAGTCATAAATTGTCTGTTTTAATTGTTTTTTAAATGTTTTTAAAACTCCAGGTGCTAGATAATAGTCAAGTGCTGGGATAGCTTGTCCTCCATGTTGATCATTTTGATTTGCTTGAATTACAATGGCAGCAAGAGATCCGTAAGTACTAATGTCTTGTGGTGGTCTGACAAATCCATGTCCCGTATCAAAACCATTCTTAAATAATCTTGATAAATCAATTTGACAACAAGTTGTTGTTCCCATTGCTAGGAAGTCCATATCATGAATATGAATGGCACCTTCATCATGCATTCTAGCATATTCTGGTTTCATTAAATAAGCTTTAGCAAACTCTTTTGATACGGTTGCTCCATATTGTAACATCGTTCCCATTGGTGAGTTTCCATCGATATTTGCATTTTCTCTTTTGGCATCTTCTTCATTGGCAGATTTTAAGCCTAAATTTTCAAGTGATTTTAAAAATTTATGCGTTTTTTTATCTTCGAAGAAAGACCGACGTGATTGATTTCTTCTTTCACGATATTGAGAGAAAGATTCATATACATCTTGATAT
Source organism: uncultured Bacilli bacterium (assembly GCA_947600015.1). Taxonomy (GTDB): domain Bacteria; phylum Bacillota_I; class Bacilli_A; order RF39; family UBA660; genus CANRGD01. The sequence continues at coordinate 4,872 of CANQFX010000060.1, read as the reverse complement.
CCCTTTTTAGAAAGTTCATCTTCAATATAATCTTGAATTTCTTCTATTTTAAAACGATCTACTGTTTTTGCTTCTTTTTCAATTCTCTTTAGCACAGCTTGATAAACTTTTTGAATATCTTTCGAAGTATATTTTCTTGTTTTTTCATCTTCGTCAATATCTACTTCTACACTATCAAACCCTTTTTTAATGGCTAAAGCAATTTTTGTTTCATCAAATTCTACTTTTTTTCCATTTCTTTTAATGACTACTAAGTTTTCTAATTTGTCACTTACTTCTGTCATAAACTTACCTCCACATCTTCTGTTCTCTAAATTCATTGTATGATTCAAAAAACAAAATTGCAATACATAATTTCATCTTTTTTTAGGGCAATTTTTTCAATTTGTTGATATATAAAGAAACAGCAAAAAAAATTTTTTGTTCGATTTACGACAATTTACAAAATTATACATTTTAAAAAAAAGAAATTTCCCTTATTTTTTATTTTTTTTGTTTTATTTTTTGACAGTTTCCTTATTTTTCAACAATTTCGAAATTTATTTTGTCAAAAAAAATGACTTTTTGAAAAAATCATTTTTTTATTTTTTTATTTTTTTGTATCAGTTGAGCCAAAGCCACCGGTCCGAATTCCTTCTGCATGATCATCATCTGCTACATAAAATTTTGTAAATACTACTTGCCCAATCGCATCTCCTTTTTTTACCTCAATATCATGGTCACTGCAATTAAAATATGCAAAGTAAAAGTGTCCATCATTATCTGGGTTTCCATAATAATCAGAATCTACTAGTCCTACACTATTCGCAAGAATAAATCCTTTTTTCGGACCACTACTTCTATTTAATAATAAATAACACTCATCTTCTTTACAATAAGCCTTTAATCCTGTTGGAATTAACGTTGGCTTAATTCCTGGATAATATTTTGGAATAACAATATCTTCTGCTGCTTCAATATCATATCCTGCTGAATGTGCCGTCTTTCTTACTGGCAAATGAATACCCTTGTCTTCATACCCCTTTACTATTTCAAATCCTCTTTGTTTCATGCGCTTTCTCCTTCTAATATTTTACTATTATCAATATACAATATTTTTTTATTTTCTTCTAAACTTTTTTTTACATCAATAATGGACTGATTACTGCTTCCTACGTAATGCAATTTTTCTAACGCAAGTCGCAATACAAACTTTCCATCTAATAATACATCAATATTTTGTAATATCTCTTTTACATCTTGATCTGTTTTTTCTTGTTCCAATAATTCTTCCCAAGTATATCCAGTATAGCACCAAATACTTTTATCAGGGAATCTTTCCTTTACTTCTTTTACTAGTTTGGCAATCTCTTTTCTGTTTTTTTGAAACAGAGGATCTCCACCCGATAGGGTAAGTCCACTACACCAATCATTTTCTAGTTCTGCAAAAATTTCTTTTTTCGCTGCATCATCAAATAATAAACCATCCTCTTCATTCCAAGTAATTGCATTTTGACAGGCATGACAATGATGAGAACATCCACTTGTCCATAGTACGACGCGTAGTCCTTCCCCATTTAACATATCTGCCTTTGTAATATTATGATATCGCATCACATAGACTTCCTTTCTGAAATTTCTACCATTTTGGCATTACTAAGCATGGTATCTCCATGTACTCTAGAATAAGAAAGATAACCATTCATTCGATCAATTTTTGTTAAATCACTACTACCACATTTTGGACACACATCCATATCTAATTCTTCATGCCCACAATGATTACAATAAGCAAGCGATAAATTCACTCCTTCATAAAATCCTTTTTCCATTGCTCTTTCAATATAAGTAAGCATAGCTTTTGTGTTATAACTTAAATTGTACCTAACGTATTGAATCCTTCCTCCCTTGCATAATTCCCAGAATCGTTCTTCTAAATCTTGTTTTTGAATTCCACTAATATCTTCCCAAACGCCACAATGGAAACTATTGGAAACGTATTCTCTAGAACTAACTCCTTCTACCACTCCATATTTTTTTCTAAATTGTTGGATTTGTAATCCACATAAATTCTCTGCAGGGGTTCCATAAATTGCATATAAAATATGATCTTCTTCTTTAAACTCTTGTGTCTTTTTATTAATATATTTCAAAACATCAAGTGCAAAATTTCCATCTTCTACAATACTTTTTCCATTATATAATACTTGTAATTCATTTAATGCAGTAATTCCAAAAGAAGCAGTGGATGATTTTAATACTGGTTCAATTGCATCTTCTGGTTTTAAATTTCCACCATAAAATCCTCCTTGACAGTAGGAAAGTGGATTGGTAGATGCCTTTCGTTTGGCGAGATAGCGATAAGTACGAATATGAATCTTGCGAATCATCTCTAAATAATAATCTAGCACTTCATAAAAATCTTTTTGTTCTTCTCTCGCTTTAGCTAAAATCATTGGTAAATGAAGGGAAATGGCGCCGATATTAAAACGACCAACAAAAACCGGCTTATCATTTTTATCTTTTGGTTCCATACCTCCTCTTTCATACCAAGGAGATAAAAAGGCACGACAACCCATTGGGCTTACAATCTTTCCATATTTTTTATACATTTCTGGTACATATCCTTCTCCTGTTAAAGAAAGATAATCTGGATACATTGTTTTTTTACTACACTCTATCGCACATAAAAATGAATCGCGAAGCGCTCCTCCTTTTCCATGAAGTTTTTTATCATATAAAAATACTAGTTTAGGAAATAATGTTGGTCTTTTGAATCCTTTCTTTCCTTGTCCTTCTCGATGCACATTTAATATCGTTTTTGTAATCATGACTGCAAATGGATCTTGATCTACTCCAAATGTAAATGTTACAAAAGGATAATCACCTCTACTAGAACTAACCGTATTTAATTTATATTCAATCCCTTGATATCCTTGTTCACATTCTCTTTGTACTTTCTTTTTAGCATATTCTTCTGCTTCTTCTTTATATTTTTTTCCTTTAATATCTAAATATTCTTCGTAATACTTATCATAACTCATCTTCGCATACTTCTTTAAAACCGTATCTACTTCAGGAACAGTAAACCCACCATATTGCATGGCTGTTGTATTATTGATTACATCTCCCATGACATTAAAAGCCGTTCCTAATGTTTTTGGCTCTGTATACCAAATATTACTCATCTCAAATCCATCTTTTAATACGTTGGCCATATCAAATAAGCAACAATTCATCGTATCTCTTCTTGCACTCATATCATGAATATAAATATATCCATCCTTGCATGCTTCAATTTCTGCAGGAGTTAAGAAAAACTTCTTATATAATTCTTTATTTAAACTATTATAAATAAGGCATCTTTGGGTTGTCACTAAAGCACTATCCATATTTGCACATTCTTTATCTCCAATATACGTAATTACCTGAGCCTTTTTATAAACTTTATCTAAAATATGCACAATATCTTTTTTATAATCGCGATATTCACGATAACTTTTTGCTGCTAAAGGATTTACTTGCTCTAATGCTGCTTCTACACAACTATGTACTTGTTCTACGGTAGGGTTTGTTGTCTGTGTTCTTAGCATTTTCTCAACAAGTGCAACAATTTCTTCTAGTGCCTCTTCTGTAAAATCAACCATTACTCTCTCCGCACTAGCAGAAACTGCCTGTTTTACCTTCTCTGGATCAAATTTTTCTAAATTTCCATTTCTTTTAATTATCATAATTTCTTTTTTTATATCTGTCTTTGCCATATTAACACTCCTATCTTATGTATTCCATTCTACCTCACTTTTTTCTTTTCTTTTGTTGCATTTGCAACAAAAATAAAAAATTGTTATAATAAAAATAGAAAGAAGGTTTCCTATGGTTGATATATTAAGAAATGATGAAGATACTATATTTCGAAAATATTTGTCAAACTGTGTCAACACCCAAAGTAAAACGTTTTACAATAAAGAACTCATCTTAAGTTTTACTTCTATAAAAAAACAAATTGCTTATATTTCCTATGGAAAAGCAACCATCATCAAAACTGATATTAATGGAAATACTACTATTTTAAAAGAATTAAAAGAACAAGATATTTTTTCTAATCTATTTCTTCAGGACTTTGAAGATGAAATTTATATTATTAGTAATAGTGCTATGACAGAGGTAACTTTTATTGATTATTCCACTATTTTAAAAGATTGCACCAAAAACTGTCCTTTTCACCATCAACTTGTGATTCATTTATTTGAATTATTAATAAAAGATAACAGACAACAAAATGAAAAAATTGAGCTTCTTTCCAAACGAACAGTAAAAGAAAAAATTCTCTTCTTTTTAAAAAAGAGAATGAATGAAAATCATGTGTTTAAAGTCACAACTTCTTATAAAGCAATTGCCGAATATCTTTGTATCGATCGCGCTAATTTCATGAGAGAATTAGTGAAATTAGAAAAAGAAAATATCATCAAAAAAGAAGGAAAAACCATCCATATTTTGAAGTAAGTAAAATCTGTCTTATTGAACTTTTTCATTTACATAGTCTTGATTTGTTTCACTAATAATTTTTAAATTCAGCCAATTATATCTGTATCAGGAATATATTTTATTTACTAATATCTATTTTATTACCATTCACCTTCCCCATTTATAGAACGATTTACTATGTAGGGGCTTCCTGGCTTCCCATCTCCTCCATTATAATTGGTTCCTGCCTTCAATGAAACCACAGGACGGAGGCCACTTAAATTTTCTACACGAGACCACCCCAAAGAGCCATTAGATGAAACCATAAACATATGAGCACCCCTACCATCATTGCGTGTATGGTCCTGTGGTGTTCCAAGAAAGAAATCCTTTCCCGTATATAAATAATAACTATTATTGCTATTCCTA
>CANQFX010000059.1 GCA_947600015.1 uncultured Bacilli bacterium | reverse complement strand
AGCATCATGTCCTGCCTCATGACAAGCAACACCTACGGTCATATTGCTATCTTCTAATACTAACATTCCTGCATAATGATCTTCAGAAATTACTCGGTCTGGAACGATTATTCCCCCACTACTTGTACAACCAATCAGTGGTATATTACCAATACTTTTTATTCCATTTACAACTTCTTTTATATTATTATTTTGTGAAGTATAAAGAAAGCCTAATTTTGGTTTTTTTATTCCATTCAATGCTTGTTTTCCCGTTTCTTGACCAATGGTAAAATCATCTTTTTCTATACTATATCCTACATTTGCTTTTAACATATCAATCCCTCTTTTTAATATGCTTCTTTATAAATTTCAATGATGTCTTCGACTGTCACATCACGTGGATTCCCTGGTGTACAAGCATCATTAATTGCTTGGTTCGCAAGAGTAGGAAGCATTTCCTCTGGTACGCCAATTTCTCTTAATGTCTGTGGAATATTTAATTTTTTAGAAAGTTCCTTTACTGCCTCTACTACTTTATCTACAGCTTCTTCGTCTGTTGTATTTGCCATATCTAGGCCAAAAGCATTTCCCATATTTCTAAATAATTCTGGGCATGACTTTCCATTAAATTTTAATACATGTGGCAATAAAAGAGCATTTGCTTCTCCATGTGGTGTATCAAAATAAGCTCCTAGTGAATGTGCCATAGAATGAACAATTCCTAATCCTACATTAGAAAATCCCATCCCAGCAATATATTGGGCATAGCCTACTTGTTCAATTGCATAAGGATCTTTTTCATTCACTGCTTGTTCTAAGTTTTTATAAATTAATGACATCGCATTGATGTGAAACATATCTGGAATTAACCAAGCTGCTTTGGTAATATATCCTTCCATCGCATGTGTTAGAGCATCCATTCCCGTTGCGGCAGCAAGAGACTTTGGCATACCTTGCATTAGATCTGGATCTATAATCGCAACGATTGGAATATCATGAACATCCACACAAACCATTTTCTTCGTTCTAATTTCATCTGTAATTACATAGTTAATTGTCACTTCTGCAGCGGTACCTGCCGTTGTTGGTAATGCAATAATGGGAAGAGATTTATTTTTTGTATTTGCCACTCCATCTAAACTTACCACATCTCCAAATTCTGGATTTGTCATGATAATCCCAATTGCCTTTGCCGTATCGATCGAACTTCCTCCACCAATGGCAACAATAGCATCTACATTATTAATTTGTGCCATCATCAATCCATCTTGAACATTTTTTACATTTGGATTTGGTTTTAGTCCATCATAAATAAAGTAAGTAATTTCTGCTTTATCTAAATAGTCTAACACCATTTGTGTAACTCCTGCATCCATTAGTGCACGATCTGTTACTACTAATAATTTTTTGAAGCCTCTTGCTTGAACTTCATCTACTACTTTCGCTCTTGATTCCCGTCCAAAATATGAGGTTTCATTTAACACTATTCTATTTATCATATACTAGCCTCCCTATTATGTTCATTATAGCATATTTTCTAAAAAAAAACACAAATTATTGTGCTTTTTGTCTAATTTAATTTATCCTGTGATTTAGAGTTTAACGTTAAATCTGCTACTCTTCCGTCTAAATAAGCATAATACCCTGCTGCTGCAATCATTGTAGCATTATCTGTACAATATTGAATGGGAGGAATGGATAGTTTTACATGTAACTCATCGGTCACTTTTTTTATTTCTTCTCGTAAAACTTGATTTGCTGCTACTCCTCCAGCAATAATTACGGTTTTCATCTTTTTTTCTATGATGGCCTTTTTTACTTTCGTAGTAATCGATTTTACGGCAACATTTTGAAATGATGCTGCTAGATCTTCTTTATTAATTTTCTTTCCTTTTTGTTCTTCTTTATGTACTAAATTAATCACTGCACTTTTTAATCCACTAAAGGAAAAATTATAACTATCATCATTTAATGGTACAGGTAAATCATAGGTATTCTTCCCTAATTTTGCTAATTTATCTATCTTAGGACCACCTGGGTATTCTAAACCGAGTACCCTTGCAACTTTGTCATAGCATTCTCCAATCGCATCATCTAGGGTACCTCCTAATTTCTGAAATTGATAATGACCTTTCATTTCAATTAGCTCTGTATGTCCTCCGCTTACTACAACGGCAAGTAAAGGAAATTTCAACTCTTCTACTAGGCTATTTGCATAAATATGTCCTGCAATATGGTGTACAGGGATCAATGGTTTATGATAAATAAAAGCAAGTGTTTTTGCAGCTTCTAAGCCAATTAAAAGCGAACCAATTAATCCTGGACCATAAGTGATTGCAATCGCATCTATATCTTCCATTTTCATATTTGCTTTTTTTAAACATTCTTCTAATACAATGGTAATATTCTTTACATGATGTCTGCTTGCAATCTCAGGAACAACGCCACCATATTCTTTATGAATATCAATTTGAGAAGAAATTACTGTGGCGATTTCTTCTGTTCCATTCTTTACAATGGCAGCACTTGTTTCATCACAACTACTTTCAATTCCTAATATATACATTTCTTTTTTTTCTTTCATGTTATCACTCATTTCATTTCCCTTATTTTAACATAAAAGACTCTAATTTACGAGTCTTATTCCTTGGTCTTTGTTCTTTCCATTAAAATTGCATCCACCCCTTGATAATAACCTTTTCGCACTGCTTTCTTTATAAATCCACATTTTTGATATAAATGAATGGCTGGGAAATTGTCTTTTCTTACTTCTAGGGTAATGTTTTTATCCACAATTTTAATCATTTCTTGTAATAATTCAAAACCTTTTCCACAATTTCTGTGCATAACTTCTATTTCAAATTGATTGATTTCTGCTCTTTCATAAATGTCACTATAATAAAGATAACCAATGATTTGATTATTTTCTTTATATAATAAATATTTAGCGAATGGATTATTTTTTATTTCTCTTTTTACTTCCTCAAGAGATAAAAAGGATTTTTCTAATTCATTTAAATTTTCCTTTTTTAGTTCAACAATCATGATTGCTTTCTTTCCTCTGCTTCTGTTAATTTTAAATATTCAGGATTTACAGCATGAGGATTTATTATTTCTTTTTCTTGTGCACGCATTACAATTTTTAAAATATCAGGATCATATGATTCTTTTTTAGAAATTAATTCTATTTCATCATTTGTAATGACAATATAATCTTTTATTTCTTCTAATTTTTGTATTAATTCATCCATTTTTATATGTTTAGGGCTTAATATTGGTTGATTTTCTTTGTCATAAATAGCAGAAAAAACAAATCCTCTTCTGGCATCAATGATTGGTACATGATATGTTTTCTGTTTGCTTGATAAAGCCATGGCCTCTAGGGCACTAATTGTAGTAATTGGAATATTCCTGCTCCATGCATAGACTTTCGCAATTGTAATTCCAATACGGATTCCTGTAAAAGAACCTGGACCATTCACTACAATAATTTTTTCTATTTCTTCTGGTGTAACTTTACTTTCTTCAAATAACTTCACAATTTCTGGTAATGCTTTTTCCGATAGCGTATGACCAAATTCTTTTTTTATTTGTTTTTTTATTTTATTTTCTTCTACAATGGCAGCATATAGATAACTAGAAGAAGTATCTATATAAAGAATTTTCATAATACTGCCTCACATACTTCTTCATATTTTTTTCCATGTGGTGTAATTGTAATAATTCTTTTATCTTCCACTTCACTTGAACTTTTTATTGTAATATCAAGTCGTTTTTCTGGTAAATAGTCTTCAATCATATCTGCCCATTCAATAATAGTAATTCCTTTTTTGGTATAATATTCCTCTATTCCTAAATCTTCTACTTTTCCATCCAAGCGATATACATCCATATGATATAATGGCATATCTCCTGTTGTATATTCTTTAATAATATTAAAGGTTGGAGAAGTGATTTCTTCTGGTATTTCCATTGCGTTAGCAAATCCTTTCGCAAAAATTGTTTTACCACTTCCTAAATCTCCTCTTAAACAAATTACCATATTAGGAAATTTTTCTGATTCAATATTTTGTGCTAATTCAATTGTTTCTTCTTCTGAATATGTTGTTACTTTGTAATCCATTTTCTCTATCACCTAACATTTATTATATCAAAAAAAAAGAGTTATACAACTCTATTTTCATTTAATTGCTAGAAATTGACATTTTTTCAACAGATATCGTTGGAGAACCTGTAATGGCACTTTTGAATTCTAGATTGTTGGCAATTTCCACAATATTTGTGAATAACGCAAAAATGGAAGTAGTTAAGATACAGGGTTCAAAAGCCGAGGTAATCTTTCCATTCTCGATAATATAACCATAAATTTGTACAGAAATGCCTCCTGTTGTAGGGTTTAGTGTAATTCCTCCTGTCTCTTGATATTTTGTGATATAAAGTGCATTTTTTTGTTTTTGTATCAATTCTTCTTTTTTATGTTTTCCTGGTTTGATATATAAGTTCGCAACGGAAATATTGCCATAACCATTTCCTGTACTTGCTTTTTTTTCTAGCAAGGCTTCCCTATTATTATATAAATAAGTTTTCAATACTCCTTTTTTAATGAGTTCTTTATAACTTGTTTTTGTTCCTTCATCATCAAATTGTGTATAGGCAGGATAGGATGGATTCGTTGGATCTTCTATGATCGTTAATTTCTCAGAAAATATTTTTTTGTTTTCTTTCTCTATTAAACAAGATAGTTTTTTCCGTATTTCTTCTTTTGAAAATAAAGGAACTGCTTCTTTTAACATTTTTGATAAAAATGTAGGAGATAATATTATTGTATATTCACCTGTTTTTAATTTTCTTTCTTTGGTTAATTTTAAAGCATCTTGAATTGTCTGCTCCATTACTTCTTTAAAATTTATTCTTTCCTTTGTTTTATAAACTGTATCATTGTTTGTCACTATTTTTTTCTTCTCTTTGACAGAGACCTCTACATAAAACAATTTTCTTGTTTTAGCCGTAGAAATATCTAGTCCATTGGTATTAATAATGTGCTTACTAGAATTTTCTACTTCATAAATTATTTCAATGTCCGTTACTTTTGGATATTTCTTTTTTAATTGTTCTGTGATTTGTAACTGTTTCAAATCTTCTATTTCTATTTCTTCTGCTTGTTCTAATTTTGTTTTTTCGTTTGATTCAATAAAATAATCTTCATAATTACTTTCAATATTTTTACTTTTTAATAATAATAAATCTAGTATTTCTTCTTCTAAATAATCACATGTTGTTTTGACATATTTTTCAGCAATTTTTGCCTTCACTTCATAAGAGATATTGTTTGATTGTTCATATTTTTTTTGACAGTCATTTAAATACTTTACTTCTAAACTATTCTTTTGAAATTCGACAATTTGTAGTTGGTTTATTTTTTTCTTTTTCGCTAAAGTGATAAACTCTTCTATGTTCATTATCCTTCCCCTCCTACTAAAATTTCGCTTACTTTAATCGTTGGCTGTCCTACTGTCACAAGAACTATTCCACTTGTACTTCCACAATATCCTGTTTCTATTTTTAAATCGTCTGATACCATTTCTACTTTTTGAATAATATCTTGTCCTTTGCCAATTAATGTAATTCCTGTTATCATATCTGTAATTTTCCCATTTTCTATTAAATAACTTTCTCCTGCCGAAAAGTTAAAATCGCCTGTTTTTACTTCTACACTACCTCCACTTAATGACTTACAATAAATTCCATAATCGATGCTTTTGATCATATCTTCTATTTTGTCTTTTCCTTTATCAAGATAAGTGTTATTCATTCTAGAAGTGGGAGCGTAAAGATAACTTTCTCTTCGCCCAGAACCGGTAAGGGGATGATGCATTTTCTTTGCGTTAGCATAATCTACTAAATAGCTTTTTAAAACTCCATTTTTAATTAAAATATTTTTTTGAGTCTTATTTCCCTCACTGTCAATCTTCGTGGTTCCCCATTCTCCTTTGATTGTTCCATCATCAATAATTGTCACTTTAGAAGAAGCGATTTTTTCTCCTAATTTGTTAGAAAAAACACTTAATCCATCCGCAACACTAGTTGCCTCTAATGAATGTACACATGCTTCATGAAAAATTACTGCACCAAAACCCGAACCAATGATAACGGGAACTTTTCCACCTTTAAATTTTTTAGCGGATAGTTTATCTACCGCAATTTTTGCCTGTGAAAGAGCAAAGTTTTGAATATCAAAATGATCAAGCAATTCATACCCCATGCCCTTTCCATATGAAGTAAAACTATACTCCATTTTTCCTTCTTTGCTTGCATATGGCATACAAATTAGTCTTGTGGTTACTTCTTTTGATGAAATATACTTTTTATCACTGTTTACAATTGTATATTTCTTGTCTGTTTCATAAAATCCTGCTTTTACTTGTGAAATAAGTGGAGAATAATTGCGGGATGTTTGGTCAATTTCTTTTAATATTTGAATCTTTTTTTCTATTGGATAGTCATCATGTTCTATTTTTATCTTTGGTTCTATTTTCTTCTCCTTGGGAAGTTGAAAAAAAACTTCTTCTTTCTTTGAACAATGTGCTTGAATGAAAAGGTTTGTTGCTAAAGATAATATACTTTCTTCTCCTATGTCATTTGTGGATGCATAGTATACTTTTCCTTCATTGATTATACGAATTCCTATTCCTTTGGTATTTGATGATACAATGTCATCTAGTTTTTTATCAATTAGGATATAGTTTTTCTTTTTTGTTTCTTCATAATATATTTCTATAAAATCACAATCATAAGAAAGTAATTTACTCATGATTTTTTCATACCATTCTTTTTTCATGCTATCACCATCCTTATTATAACAAAAAAACATTCTGATTGATAGAATGTTTTAGACAAAAAAAATTCTTGGCAACTTCCTATTTTCGCATACACTATCGTCGGCGTAAAGTGGCTTAACTTCTGTGTTCGGGATGGGAACAGGTGTACCCCACTTGCTATTGTTACCAAGAAAATATATTAGAGAAATAATTCTCTGAAAACTTAGATATTGTGTTCATCAAATTAATTAAATATGA
>CANQFX010000058.1 GCA_947600015.1 uncultured Bacilli bacterium | reverse complement strand
TATATATGGGTTTTATTTAATTCGAATATCCAAATCAAAACTTTATATCATTCCGAATATCTTTATCAAAATGTACATAGAATATTTTGTAGATGATAAAAAGAAAATTTGTGATAAACTTGATAGATCTCAAAAGAACAACTTAATAAATATAGAGATTAAATATGGTAATTTATTACCAGGGTATAATGTAGGGAATGACGTTAAATCATGGGTTGGCTTTTGTTCTGCTAAGGATATTCTTAATTCTGTACAAGATGTATTAGATGGAATATTTGATGAAAATATTAGAAATTATGAAGGAGATAACTCTGTAAACAATGGCATATACAATACTTCTACAGATAATGAAGAGTCAAAATATTTTTATTTTTATCATAATGGTATAGTGTTCATTTGTGATGAATGTAGAAATAGTGTTGGAAATCAAACGGCATTTTTATATTCATCAGCAATTGTTAATGGTTGCCAAACGGTAGTGGCTTTAAAAAAGGCAATGGATGATGGAAATTTAAAAAATACCACGTTTCTTCCAATAAGAATAATTGAAACTAGCGATATAGATCTTAGAGCTAAAATTACCGAATACTTAAACTCACAAAATAAGATAAGAGATAGTTACTTTTTATCAAATAATACTTTTATAAGAGAATTACAAAGTGATTTGTTTAAAAGCGGTTATTATCTAGAAAGATTAGCTAACGAATATAATTATAAGTTAAGTTTAAAAACAATATCTGAATATCCTAAAGAAAAAATATTGCAATTAGAAAAAGTTATTCAAATATATGTAGCTTATTACAACAATGAATATGCTGCGGTTGCAAAAAGAGGAAAAAATGAGTTATTTAATAAAGAATTGATAAATGAATTGATTTGTAATATTTCACACGAAAAAGTTTTAGAATCACAAAAGAATTATAATGAGATTTGCAAGATAATTACTATGTATAGAAGATGTAGAAGAGTTGAACGAAATGATGAATTTTTAAATTATATGAATATTATGACCTCTTCAACTGAAGAATATGTTGATGTTATGGATAGTTACCAATTTATGAATACAGCAGATTTATTATTGCTAAATGGTGTTGCAAATATAAACATACAAATGGATTTTGATAAAAAATTAAAACTCGTAATTAATATATGTAAAAATATTATAAATCAAGATAAAAAAGTAGCACCTTCAACAGCAACAAAATCATCATCAATTTTTGAAAAAGTTCAAAATGAATGCAGATGTATTGTAACTAATGCAGAACAAGAAAAATTAACAGTATGTTAATATTAAGGGAGGTGCTATTATTATAAATTTAAAAGAAAAAATGAAAATGGTTGAATATTTAATTTATACAGATAAAAAGATAGAAAATAGAAAAATGGAATTAAAAGAAATAGAAAAAAACATAGAAAATAAAAATTCTGAACTAGAAGATGTTGAAAAAAATATATCTAAAAAGAAAGCTAAATTAGAATCACTAAAAACGGAAACAAATGAGTTAGAAGATTTTATTAACTCAAAGTTTAAAGAAACATTTAAAGAATGTGATTATACTGTAGATATTAAAAATTGTTATATTGTGGGTATGAATGGTAAAAAGTATATTGCAATAAGAAACTGTGATATTAAAACGAGTGATTTGTATACTTTAGCGACTGGTTATTTTATTATTGAAAGCTATAAATATTATGATGCATTAAATATCAATAATGGAAATTTTAAATTTTTTAATTCGTATGTATGTATTCATCCTGAATGTTCTAGTACCTATGCTCCTAGATTTGAGGGACAAAAGCCAGATTATGAAGAACATATTTTAAACGTATATCCAGAACTAATTGCTTTCGAAGATAATAAAGTACCAAATACGTATTTAAAAAAATATATTATGAAGTAAACGGATTACAAAATAATCCATTAATAAAATCAAACTGTGCACAATCGTTAGAAAAAGAAGAGGGCCCAAGATTAGTGAAAACTAACATTCCTCAAAATAGTGAATAGTGAAATTATCGCTATTATTTTTTTTATAAAATATAATAAAAAAATTAAACGTCCTATAAAAATAATTTTAAACATAGAATGTTTTAAATTTCTTATATCAAATAATATTACTAATTTAAAAATTGAAACCATAGAATTTATTGGAGGTATAAAACTTTATGGTTGAATATAAGGTTAACTTAAGATTTCAAGAGTATGGTAAATCTTTAAACGAATTACTAACTAATGTATTAAAAATAGAATTAGAAAAATATATTAATATGACCTACGATGTTCTAAATAGGAAGAAGCCATTTAAGTTGATTCATGATTCCGAAAATGAAGAGAGTACAAATTAATGAAGGAGAATAGTAAATTTAATGTTGGACTTTATATAAGGCTATCAAGGGATGATGGTAATATTGAATCAGAAAGTATAGTTAGTCAACGAAGTTTACTTAATCAATATGTTAAAGAAAATAATTATGTTGTTATAGATGAATATGTTGATGATGGATTCACAGGAACCAATTTTGAAAGACCATCTTTTAAGAAAATGATAAAAGATATAGAACTAGGTAAGATAAATATGGTTATAACCAAAGATATGTCAAGATTGGGTAGAGATTATATAGGAACAGGAGAATTAATAGAGAAATATTTTCCTAATCATAATATTAGATATATTGCTATTAATGATGGTGTTGATACATTTATAGACAATACCAATAATGACATAGCTCCTTTTAAAGCTATAATAAATGATATGTATGCCAAAGATATTTCTAAAAAAGTTAAAACTAGTTTGCACTCAAGAATGAAAGATGGATTATATGTATCTGGTAGGTGTCCTTTTGGCTATATGAAAGATCCAAATAATAAAAATCATTTAGTCATAAATGAAGAACAAGCTAGTGTTGTAAGACTTATATTTGATTTAGCACTTAAAAGTAATACTTACCATTTTATAGCAGAAGAACTTACCAAAAGAAAAATTAAGACTCCAGCATCTTATTACAATTATGTTTGGAATACAAAGAGTAAGAATAAATGTATTTCACAAGAACAAGGCGTATGGGTTGATACAACAATAAAAGCAATTTTAACGAATCAAATTTATGCAGGAGATTTGGTTCAAAGTAAAACAAAAAAGATTAATTATAAACTAAAAAAGACCATTAAAAACAATCCTAAAGATTATATCATTGCCCCCAACACTCATGAGGCAATAATAGATAGAGATACTTTCGAGTTTGTTCAAACATTACTTCCTAAAAATGTAAAAAGGCCAGAGAAGAAAAGATTTTATTTATTAGATGGACTTTTATATTGTGGGGATTGTAAACATCGAATAACAATAAGGTATCAAAATAAAACAGGAAGAAGTTATACTACTTGTGATTATTATAGAACGTATTCAAAAAATCATGTATGTACAACTCATACGAATAATTATGAAAAACTAGAAAAAGTTATTTTAAATAACATTAAGAATGTTTGTGAAAAATATCTCGATAAGAAGAAAATTAAAGATTCTATTGGAAGAATATCTTTTGAAGATAATACTTTAAAGTGTAAAAAACAAATTGAAAGTTTAGAACTTACAAATAATAAACTGGTTGAAAATTTAGATAAAATTTACATAGATTTGCTGAAAGGAATAATAGACGAAGCCCAATATTTAAGAGTTCGTGATAAAATTAAAAAAGAAATCACAGATAATAAAAAGAATATTGATGGGCTTAAAAGTAAACAAACAAATTCAAATAAATTAAATAACAAAAAAATTGAAAAATATTTTAATGAATTTTTATCATTAACAAATTTAACTAGAGAATTAATAATGAATTTAATTGAAAAAATTTATATCTATCAAGATAAGAAAATTGATATTATATTTACATTTAAGAATACAGTATAAAAAGTATTTAAAGATAAAGCTTCTATTGATAATAATAGATAAAAAATTGTTTTCTTTATAAAAAAGAACTATAATTCTAAATTAGAAAGGAGTTTTAAATATTAATGAATAATTTTTTAATCAATAAAAATTACTATGATAAATTTATTTTTAAAGGCTCATTAGCTTTGGAGTCTTATTATGATGCAACAAATGAAAATAAAGAATTATTTGATAACTTTAATAAAGATTTAAAAAATTATCGTTTATTAAACGAAAAGAATGATGGTGATAAAGAAGTTATTGTTAATAAATTAATATCGACTATTGAAAAAATAGGAAAAGAAAAATTTATAATATATGAAGATGGAGATATCGAGTATAATACTATGTTTGATAAAGGAGAAAAATTTAATGTCTAATAAAGGTGGAAATAATAGAGATTGGGGTTATGCTAGTTATGATGTAGATAGATACGATGATTATAGTGACTCTAATTTGCAATATACTAGTTATGAAAAAAGCGGCTCAGTAAATAGATATGTTAACAATGGTGATGGTGGGCATTCACATGCTAGTTGGAAAAATAGTAATGATTATAATAATGGAAAAGATCCAGATTATAGTAGAAAAGAAAGTAACAGTTCATCTAATCCAACCATTGGTGAAGTTCAAAATAATGGTGGATGCTATTTAACAAGTGCATGTATGATGTATATGCAAGAAAAGTTTGATGATAATTGTGAGGAATTAACAATATTAAGATGGTTTAGAAATAATTTTGTTTCGAAAGAGGATATAGATCATTATTATAAAATCGCACCTATAATAGTAGATGCAATTGATGAACTAGAAAACAGCCTTAGCATTTATAAATACATTTATTATAATGTAGTTGAAGTATGTGTTCGTGCAATAAAAAAGGGAGAGTATCAACTTGCTTACGAAAGATACAAGCGTAGCGTATTAATATTAGAAGAACAGTTTGTAAGGCCAAAATTGAATAACAAATTGGTTAAAACTTTGAAATTAAAAATTATGAACAACTAAATCAATCAAACATCTATTAATAAATTTGAAATGATTTAGAGTTTAAAGATTTATAATTTACAATAAAGAAGTCAAAAAATTTACCTTTAAAAATACTACATAAAAAAAGTATCAGGGGATACTTTATGGAGTATAGCAAGAAAATATGGATTGACGGTTGATGAGTTAAAACGATTAAACAACTTATCTAGCAATGCCTTATCCATCGGTCAAGTGCTAAGAATTAAAGAGCCAACCGATGTACCTATGGAATCGGAGGATACTTATACTGTTAAGGCTGGAGATACTTTATATGGTATTGCTAAATTCTATGGTTTATCAGTAGATGAGTTAAAACGATTAAACAACTTAACAAGTAATACTTTGTCAATTGGTCAAAAACTAAAAATAAAAGAAACTGGTGATGCTTCTGAAAGTGATGAATACTACATTGTAAAATCTGGTGATAGTTTGTATAAGATTGCTAACTTATTTGGTATCACTGTCGATGAATTAAAACAAGCCAATAACTTAACGAGCAACTTATTAAGCATTGGACAAAGATTATTTATACCTAAAACTAGTACCTATGAAACTTATACTGTAAAAAAAGGAGATACTTTATATAGTATCGCACGAGAATTTAATACAACTGTTACCGCTTTGCAAACTTTAAATAATTTGGCCACAAGTGCTTTAACCATTGGTCAGAAACTATTAATACCATAAAAGTAATAATTATTTGTAAAAAGACTGTTAGCGAAATGTAAAACACAATAGCAGTCTTTTTTCTTTGCAATGCTTAAAATATCTATTATTATAATTGATTTCAAAGCAATAAATTCACTAATTGCAAATGTAAATGCCTTTACTAAATGTTTGTAAAATAAGTTAAAAAATGTCAATATTTGAATTTTGCATGGTATAATTGGTGTATAAGGAGAACGCATATGGATGATGAAACGATAAAAACAGCTCTTACTTATGCATTAGGGTCAGATTTACATGAAGCTTGGAGAGCACCGAGAAAGTTAGAAGATGGTACTTATGAACCAAGAATTAAAAAATCAAAAGATGAAGCATGGAATGCTCTTCATGGAACCGATGAAGTAGATATTGCCAATTGTTCTTTTGATCAACTTCCTGCTAATTGGCAATATGAGAACTTAGAAGCAGCTCGTGTTGCAATTGAACAAGTTTATGATAAAACGATAGCGAATGAAGAAATTACCCCAATTGAATTAGAACAAATGGGAGAAAATATTCATGAAGAATGGTTAAAAAGAAATTCTTGGGTATTTGATCCCAATGATGGAGATCCTAAACTTGCTGTTTTTTACGATCAATTATCTAAAGAAGAACAAGATAAAGATAAAGCACAAGTTGGTCCTGCTCAAGCTAAAGTACAAGCCTATATGACAGGTTTAATGGATATTAATCAAATTTGCAAACAATATGGAATTGTTGAGTCGAATAACAGGAAATTATAACCAAATATTTTTTTGCATGTAAAAAGGTGGGATTTTCTTTTCTCACCTTTAAAATGTTTCAAAAACCAATGGCCATTTAATAGAGTTCCTTACAAGTTCCAGAATCTGGTCGATAAAAACAATGATTTCGATATCTTCCTGCTAAACTTTGATCATACCATACACTTTGACAAGAAGTATTCTTTGCAGGGGCATAAAACCATAATGCGTGTGTTGCTGGGTAGTAATATTCACCACGTAAAACTCTTTCTGCTAAATTTTTTTCTAGCGTTGTAGCACTTCCGTAAAACAAAGAAGAATTCACTCCAGTAAATTGATTTTTTTGATATATTGCATCGGTAATGGATCTTATGTTTTTAAACGTTAAACAATTGGCTATACTTCTGTTGACTACAACATTTCCGACCATAAGCATGCCAAGGTCTCCTTCTGCCAGTGCTTCAGCTCGCATGATTCTTGCTAATAAGTCCAATTCTTTTGTCGTATAATTAATTAGCATACACTTTCACCTACGATAATATATGAAATTATTTGCGTATTGGTTAAAGATTATGCTATAATAACTTTGCAACCAATAAATAAATTCAAGAATTGATAAATAAATTGTCAAATGCGTTGTTCTTTGAAAGCATAATTTACTTTAAAATGCTCTAAAGAAAATAAAAGGTGAATTTAGTTTATAAAAGTAGTTCTTTTTAAAGATTTATGTTATAATAAAGCGCGGTTGCTTATAGGGGATTAGTTAAATGGTATAATAGGAGTCTCCAAAACTTTAGTTGGGAGTTCGA
>CANQFX010000057.1 GCA_947600015.1 uncultured Bacilli bacterium | reverse complement strand
GCGAAGATTTTTTATCTTCTATGATTGCTGAGTCATATATTGAATTTCTTTTACTATTTTTGTTTTGGGTTTACTCTTTTTAATTTCATTAACAATTAAAGATACAACAAACGAAATAGCAAACCAAATAATTAAAATAATTAACATCCCTTCAAAGAAGTCAAGCCAAGTGGTAGGTTCTTCACCGGGTTCATCAGGTAAAAACATCCCACCAATTCCTAAAAATGATATACAAATGGATGGAACGCCAAATAGTTTTAAAAAAAATCCTGATTTTAAAATGCTTTCTTTCTTTTTCTTTTCTTTACTCAAATTAACCACCTCTAACACTCTTAACCCCATTATAGCACATTTTATTATAGTGGATTATGAATACTTATCATAAACTATTTGAGCACTAAAAAACTGCCTAGGCAGCAACTTCTACATAGATAATTTAGAATAAAAACTTTATTTTAGTTTTCTAGATGCACCACTTTCCATTTTGTAATAAAATTTTACTTTTACCATCTGCGGATTTACAGTGTACTTCTAAAGTATTGTTTCCAAAAACTAAGTCCTGATGATAATATGATTCAGAAAAATTAAAATACTTTTTCCCTTTTTCCACGAGATATTTTTCTGGTATTGATATACATTCTAATAAAGAATCACCTAGTGCTATATGTGAAGCCATATTCTCATCTATTAAAATATTATTATATATTTTATTTTTCTTAGCAATAGGATTATCCCTTGAAACTAGTCCTATCTCTCCAATCGTTTTCATAGCATTTTCATCATTCAGTACTATTGCTTCCCACTGTGGATTGTCAGAACTTACCTTTTCCAATTTTCCATCAGAGAATGTTAATATTCCCGTTGTAATACATTCGCCATATAAAACACTTGGTTTTTCAATACATAATTTTCCATGTGCATATCTTATATCAGGTGATGTATATATTTCATAACTAGGAAAATTAATATCTGTAATAGACCATTTTGAATATTCATTTAACTCAACTTCTAAATCAGTTCCTGAATTACTATATAATGATAAACTCTTTATTTTTAATGAGTTTAAATAATCTTTAATATTTTTTAGTTTTTCGATTTCTTCATTTATATTTTTGGGTATCATATCAAGAATATCCAATAATAATCTTTCTTTTGCGTTTACACCATGATACATTTGCGTTGCCCAACGATTTGATGGATATATTGATACTACAATTGAATTTTCTTCTAATATACGATAAAATTCACTATTTGTTTCTTTTTTATCATTAATATAATTGATATATTTATCATATATTTTATCATCTTCATAATAAAGTCTTCTCATATAATCACTAAAAGAATTATCCAAAAATTGTAAAACTTTAACATGATTTTTATCAGTAGGTAATATATATTTAGGCAATATTAATTTTTTGTTTTGACTTATAGCCGTATATATATCTTTTAAATTTTCGATTTCATATATGACTTTGCTTATATGAAATTTACATTTTAATCTTTCCATAACTTCATATAATTCAGGGCATTCTTCGTCCATGATAATGATTAAATTATCATTACAATTTATTTTCAATCCATAAATTAATACTTTTTCTAAATACTCTTCGATTAATTCTTTCATTTTTTACTCCTTGTATCATCATTTTTTGTGATAAATTTCATTTTAATACAAGATATAAATATCTTGATAGATGTATGATTAAAATAGATAAAATATTATATGAATTAATAAATACTACAAAATTATTATAAAAAATAAATATCTAATTTATTGTATTTTTTATATTTTTTTTCTTTTAGCCAAAGATAAATTTAAATATTCTGTCCATTCTGGAGCATTTTCCTCCGCAAATAAATGATATAAAAAATCGACAACGATTTGATGTCTATTTTGGGCTTCTTCTTTTCCAGAATCCGTTAACATGAAATCTTTCAGTTTTAATATTTTTTCAAAGATATGACATACACTACTATCTGCACATTTGCTTATATATTGTTCCGCACTCATATCTTCAATTGGAAAAATATTTCTATCAAAAAATGGTTTCCCATGTTTCATACTATAAGTATAGACTCTTAAAATTCCATTAGCACCTAGTGCATCACACATATCAGCATCGGAAACGATCTTCCCTTCAAGTGTAGTAGGACAGCATCCCTTTAATCTCTTACTATAACCAATATCATTAAGAGCACAACATATTTGGTCTTGAATAACTTTCTCAATATTGCAATCACCCATAATTCTTTTTGCATTAGTAAGATTTTCCGCATTTTCTATACCAAATAACTTATAATCATCCACGTCATGAAGTAATGCAATTAAGGAAACAATTTCTTTATTTGCATCTTCTTTTTCAGCAAATTTCAAAGCTAAATCTAACACTCTATTGATATGATCCATTCCATGTCCAGAATCATCTTTTTGTAATAATTCCATTACTGCTTGTTTCACATTTTCAACCATTTTATACCTCCTAATCTATTATTTTAATGCATAATAATCCATTATCAACCCCATATTATTATCAATAGAACTCAAAGATATGCTATTTTAACATACCTTTACAAATCCTATATATATCAATTATTTATTTTGTTTTTTCGATAGGAGGAGTTTCTTTTTTATCACTTGGTTCTAAATATTTTATTTTTGTATCTTCACCAAACTCTTCTTTTAATCTATGTTCTAAATCTTGATAATAGCAACTTCCACATCCCCAAACAAAAAGTGCCATATTTGTCATACAACTTGGTTTTAACAGTAAATCTGGTTCCCCAAACACCTCATTAATTGCATGAACAAAATACATCCCCTCTTTTAAATTGTCCTTCTTTATCATAACTTCTATATCATAATTATTGGTCTGTAGGCTCTCTTCCTTATCATTATACTCTCGTAAATACAACACACCAATTTCTTTTTTATCCTTTTTACTTTTAATGCGTATATTTCCTGTACTTTTAGCTCTAAAAGCATCTGAAATAGAAACAATACGAAAGGCTTTAGTTAATAACACCGTCATTAATTCCTTATAAGGAACACCTCGAAAAGTACAATCTAAATTAGCATTCTTCATTTTTATATAAATTTTTTCAAATTCATTTTTCCTTCTCATCAAAAATTCAGGATTAAAAAGTTCTTGATCCATAATACTCACCTCAATGTGAGAATATTATATCATAAAAATTTCAAAATACTACCTCTATCGATGGAAAGTATAAACTTTATTTTTCTCAGAAGCTAATGTACTATTATGAAAATGAACATCTCCTGTTACTTCTCTTTCAATAGAAAGCCAATTAGGAAGTACAATCTTACTATTTTCAGCAGTAGGATTCACTTCTAATAAAGCAAAATTTTTACCCTCTATCACATCTAGTTTAAAATACTGCTTTTCAAAAATAAAAGTATACCTTTTTTTCTTAATATTACCTTTTTTCGGAGAATCCATAAATTCATAATACTCTCTTTTCGTAATTCTTTTATCCGTAAGTATCTCATTCAAACCATAATTTACTTTTCTCTGAATCGTTAAATAAAACGTTTCTTCCTCTCCTAAAGTTCTTTTTCTAAGTCTTTTTTCGATATTTTCTTCTGGCGATTCCAAATAGGTTTGATCCATGTCAATTTGAATCATCTCTTCTGCTGGGAAAGATTGGAAAAATGCCTCGTCCAAATGAATCAAATATTTTTTTTGATATCGCAAAGCATAAGGGTGATGTACTAATTGATAAATATTTTCCAATACTCGGTTTATCTTATCTTCAAAATTGCTAGAATTATCAATAATGACAAAACGATTATGTCCACTCCAAGCCTGTTGCGTTTTTTTATCTAAACAAATTGCCTCATCTATCGATTCGCTTCTTGCCTCATTATTTGCCAACGTATAATATTCACTGCAACCATCCGCAGCAGTTACCAAATGTAAAACCATATCATAACTATCTAAAATATTTAGTTCACCAACTCCCAACTCATGGCATAATTCATGAAAAGTAGCATCTGGAATATACGCTTTATTATCCATTAAACCTCGATCACAAACAATAATACATTTCTCCTCTTCTGGTAAAGAAGAAATCGCTTGTTGGTACAACTGTTCTTTTTGATATTGATACTTTAGAATGAATCTTTGAAAATCTACCATATGAAATGCATTCTTACCAAAAGGACGAATTCCTCCCTTAATTAACTCTGTAGCACTCTCACCTATAATAAACACCCGAAATCCTAAATCACTTAATTCTTGTTCAATCCTAGATAATGCAGTTGTCTTTCCCGCACAAGGTCCTCCCGTAAGAACAATTTTACTAACTAATTTTCCCATATTTTTTCTCTCCTTTATTTTATTTTTATTTTTTCTTTAATGAGAAAAATCACTTCCTTTCTATGTGTATTAATATACACTTTATATTGGATTAGAAAAATGTATCAAAATACATTTCTATCTTCTTTCCCTTCTTTAAATACATAAATCTTAGCAGGCTTATTTCCTTGAAATCGTTCTGTTTTTGAAGTTTCCTCAACCAATCCAGTATTCAAAAGTTTTTTACGAAAATTACGTCGATCAAAGGAAATACCTAAAATACTTTCATACACCTTTTGTATTTCTGGCATGGTAAATCCTTTAGGATAAAGATGACGAAGCAAATCCGTTTCACGAATTCTCTTTCGCAACATAGCAATCGCACATTCTAATACTTTGTTATGATCAAAGGCCAAATCTGGAACGGAATTAATGGGTACCCAATCCGCATCCATCGTTTTCATCGTTTCCTTTAATAGCTGATATTTCTCTTTATCTACGATTCCTAAATAAGCAAGGCCTACCATTCGCATCACAGGAGATCGATCAACTTGACTAAATACATCAAAAAATTCCAAATGAATCTGTTCAATTCCAGTTTTTTCTTTTACTTCTCTCTTTAGACCCACGAGTACCTCTTCATCATTATATAATGCGCCGCTAACTAATGCCCATTGTCCTTGAAAAGGATGATTTTTTCTCTTAATAATTAATACCTTAGTAATTCCCTTTTCTACAGTAAAAATAGCACTAATCACATGAATTCCTTGATTACGATACCTTGGATTATTTACTTCCATATCATCACCAACCAATTTTATTATATGTGTATTATATTACACTTGTCAAGAAAAAATAATATTTTTTAAACTTTTATAGCAAACTAGAAATATAGTCTCATCCATACTAAAATAAAAATATGTAAACAAAAAGAAAATTAAGAACAAAAAAAGGAAAGAAAAAATATTTTTGTGGTATAGTAAAAATAGAAAGGAAAGGGAAAGAAAATGGATTTAAAAAAACTATTTGGATATGAAGGAAAAAATGTAGTAATTACAGGAGCTGCCTCTGGAATGAGTAAATCTGCTACAGAATTATTATTAGAATTAGGAGCAAATGTTTATGCCATTGATATCAACCCGATTAGTTTACCAGTAACAAAATCTTGGCAAGCAGACTTAAGTAAAAAAGAAGAAATTGATCGAGTAATAGCAGAATTACCAGAAAAGATCGATGCCTTATTCTTATGCCATGGAATTGCTTATTTTCCTGGAAAAGAAAAATTAGTACAAAAAGTAAATTTCTATGGTCAAAAGTACATGACGGAACAATTATTAGATCGTATCAGTAATCATGGTTCTATAACCTATATATCCTCAGTAGGAGGATTTGGATGGCAACAAGTTTATAGTAAAGCAGTAGAATTAATCAACCTTCCTACTTGGGAAGATGCGATGAAATGGTATGATGAACATCCTGACCTAATTCAAAGTGCTTATGTTTTTGCGAAACAATGTCTAGAATCTTATGTTACTTATAAATGTATGGCACCAGAATTTATTAATAAGCGAATTCGTTTAAATGCAATCAATCCAGGAGATACTACTACAGGTTTGACAGAAGATTTTAACAAATCAACAAGTCCAACTGGAGATATCAAAGAAGGAGAAGAAATGATTTCTAATATCTTCTTAAAAAGTTGGAATGGCTACGCAGCAGAACCAAAAGATATGGGTTATCCATTAGTCGTTATTGGAAGTGATATTTGTTCTTATATGTCTGGTCAATTAATTTATATTGACTTTGGTCTTACTTCTACTTGGACTAGTAGTGCTCTACTACAAGAAAATCAAAAAACCATTGAAGAAATATCAAGCGATGCAAATAAAGAAGCATAAATCCCCTAAAAGGGATTTTTTTATAAAAAAAAGGACTATAATAATGATGGTGATAGTATGCGTGTTTTTCACACAATTGAAGCAATTTATGATGAAAATTCCAAAGTATTAATTCTTGGAAGTATGCCTTCCGTAAAATCAAGAGAATTAGGATTTTATTATGCACATCCTAAAAATAGATTTTGGAAAACATTAGAACAAGTATATGGAGAAAAAATAGGTGCAACAAAAGAAGAAAAAATTGCTTTCTTAAAAAAGCATTCCATTGCTTTATTTGACGTATTAAAAAGTTGTGATATTTCTTCTTCTAAAGATACAACAATCAAAAATCCAATTCCAAATGATTTTTCTCCTATTTTTAAAAAAGCAAAAATTAAAGCCATTTTTACTACGGGCAAAAAAGCCTATGAGCTATATCAAAAATACTGCTACAACACAACAAAAAAAGAAGCAATCTTGCTTCCTAGCACTTCTCCTGCAAATTGTAAAAAAGGAATAGAAGAAATACAAATAAAAGAATATGCAAAAATTAAGAAATATACAGATGAGTAATTAATTAGAATTGATAACAGTTTCTTTAAAATCAGAAAATATTTTCATAAAAATTTTGGAAACTTGATTCCATAATTGAATTAAATAAGGAGAGAAAAAATAAATAACAGCAACAACAATCAGGATAATAAGGATTCCTAATATTACATGTTTCATACGATATTTCTTTTCCGAAGAGGTCATCTTAGACTGGGCAGAAACATTAAAACTAGAAGTATTAGAAGATGTTATGGTAGGTGTAGAAGAAAAAACAGAAGAACTAGGAGAAACATAAGTAAATTTTTGTTTCTGTTCTTTTGGTTGATAACTTTTCATCGATTGATTCTCTGGATGATCATAATTTAAGGCTCCACATTTCATGCAACAACGTTGACTTTTCTTCATTGGAGCACCACATTTTCTACAGTAAATCACTTCTTCCTGATAATCCATGATATCTCCTACCTTTCTATTCTTAGTTTACCACAGAAACAAAAAAGATAAAATAAAAAGTAGACTTTTGTCCACTTTATTTTGATTCAATAATTAATTTAATTGCTGTCCGCTCTTCACCATCAATCGCAATATCTTGAAAAGCGGGAATACAAACTAAATTTTTTCCACTAGGTGCTACAAATCCTCTCGCAATCGCAACTGCTTTAATTGCTTGATTCAAAGCACCAGCACCAACTGCCTGAATCTCTACACTGCCCTTTTCACGAAATACATTCGCAAGTGCTCCAGCAACGCTATTTGGATTAGATTTACTACTTACTTTAAGTGTTTCCATAAATATAAATTCCTCTCTTTCTGTACATTAAATCATATGAGAGAAGAAAAAAGATATGACAATTTTAGTACATTAATCTTTTGTATACCAAGTAGTCGCAATTTTTTCTTTTTTTATTTCAACACCATTTTGATAAGTATGCAAATATGTAGTATAGCCGCGTGTTCCAATTTGTACTGACTCTGTTTGATAGGTCTTCCCTTCCATAGCATTTTGATTTGACCAAAGTTCTACTACTGCTGTCCCACCATTTGCATAAGCACGAATATAGATCGGATAGGAATACGTATTTTGAAATTGAAAGTCTACATTCCAACCACTAGAGTAACTCGCCACAGTGGCATCCAATCCTCCTGCAACATAAACAGACTTTGCTGCATGAGGATATCGCTTAAC
>CANQFX010000056.1 GCA_947600015.1 uncultured Bacilli bacterium | reverse complement strand
TTCTAAATTTATTCAGTTCATTACCCTTTAATTTCGTAATATCAAGTTCTCCCACAAAGATATGTCCACTTGTCACTTTATCAATTGTTGATATACAATTTAAAAGTGTTGTTTTCCCTGAACCAGATGCTCCCATGATAGCAACAAATTCGCCTTTTTCTACTTCAAAAGATAAATTATCAATTGCTTTTGTTAAAGAGGAACGACTACCATAGTATTTTTCAATTTTGTCAACTTTTAAAATATTTTCCATAATTTCTCCTTTCATTAGCCATGATAATTCAAAAAAACTATTTTGTCGTTCGTTTTATATTACAAAAATATTACAATTTTGTAATATTACCTTAAAACATCATAATATTTGTTTTTCGCAAAAGTGATATAAACTTTCGTATATTCATGATAAACAGACTCGATATCTATTTTATGTCCCAATTTCTCACACATATTTTTAGCAATAAATAAACCCATTCCTGTAGATTTACTAGCATTTCTACCGTTTTCTCCAGTAAATGATTTGTTAAACACTTGTTTTAAATCTGATTCTTTAATTCCTATCCCATTGTCTTTAATTATTAATATTGTTTTTTCTTGTTTTTCTTGTACTGATATTTTAATATAAGAATGATCTATATTTCTTTTATATTTTATACTATTGTTAACGATTTGTCCTAAAATAAACTCTAACCATTTAGAATCTGTTAATACTTTATTATGGACATTTTCTACAATATAATCTATTTTATTTTCTAATAAGTCATCCATGTTTTTCAGACCTACATTTTTTATAACTTTAGATAATTCTGTTTCTTTGATTAAATAATCTTTTTCTGCATTTTCACTTCTGGTATAATAAAGAACTTGATCTACATAATCTTCTAGTCTTTTTAATTGTAATTTTGTTTTTTTATCAAACTGATTTTTATGATTATTACTCATTAAAACCAAAGTAGAAAGTGGGATTTTAACTTCATGAATCCACATTTCAATATATTCTTTAACGTCTTGCATATGGTCTTCTATGAATCTTACTTTTTCATTCATTGACTTATTAATTTCATATAATGCTTGATATAATAATTCTCCTTCATAAAATTCAGGTTTCGATAACGTTTCTAATACCAAATAGCTTTTGTCGAGGGATTCAATATTTATAAGTAGATCTGTATAAAACTTCTTTTTTCTAACATATGGTATGAATAAAATAAGTAAAAAACAAATGATATACAAAAATGATGAAGATATGATAACGGATTTATCTACTTTAAAGGCGAAGAATATAAGTAAATGAAAAACATAACAAACGATAAATACCAATAACTTATATAAATTATCTTTAAAATACTTACTAAATTTCATGATAAAATGTATCCTAATCCTTTTCTTGTATCGATGGCATCTTCATATCCAATTTCTTTTAATTTATTTCTTAATCTACTCATATTGACAGTTAAAGCATTTTCATTAATATATTCAGCATTATCCCAAAGTGTTGTCATCAGTTCTTCACGAGTTACAATTTTATTTTGATGCGTTAACAAATAAGAAAAAATAATCATTTCGTTTTTCGTTAATTCTATTTCCATATCCTCCTTTTTAATGATTCCTTTTTGGGAATCAAATGTTAATTCTTTATAAGTTAGTTTATTTACATTTGTATTGTAATTTGTCTTTGTTCTTTTTAATACTGCTCCGATTCTTAAAAGTAAAATGTTTGGATTATAAGGCTTCGTAATATAATCATCGGCACCATAAGAAATAGATAAGGCTTCTTCTATTTCACTATTTTTACTCGTTACCATAATTACTGGAATATCAGATGATTTTCTTAATTCTTGAAGGAGTAATTGCCCATTTAAGTGTGGAATATTAATGTCAAGTAATAATAAATTAGGATTACATGTATATATTTCTTGAAGAGAATTGGTAAAATTTTGTATTAGAATTACTTCATATCCACTTTTTTCTAATATTTCTTTTAATTCTTTGCAAATTACCTCATCATCCTCAATTATCATAATCTTTGTCATGGATATCACCTTTTTTATTATATCATGAATCTGCTTTTCCTAATCTTACAATTTCGTAAGAAAAAACAAATCTAAAATCCGATTTGTTTTCCGTTTTGCTCTAATGCTAATAGTTTTCGTTTGACTTCTATTCCAGCGGCATATCCAGTTAAATTTCCGTTAGATCCAATGACACGATGGCAAGGAATCAAAATAGAAATGGGATTATGACTCACTGCTCCACCCACGGCTTGTGCTGACATGGATTTTTTCTTTTCTTTCTTTGCAATCTCTTTTGCAATTTTTCCGTATGTTGTCGTTGTTCCATAAGGAATTTTAAGTAATTCTTGCCATACTTTTTGAGAAAAACTGGTTCCCGTTGGTTTTAGAGGAAGACGATCGAGAGAAGGATTTTTTCCAGCAAAATATTGATCTAACCATATTTTTGCCTGACAAAAGACTGCTAAATCATCTTTTCTTATCATTGGTTCTTTGATGGTATTTCCAAAATACTTTTGGCCTTCTATAAAAAGGGCAATAATATGTTGTTTTTCACTTATTATAAAAAGCAGTCCCACAGGGGACGAATAATTGGTATAATAAACCATCTTTGTTATTTAGGAATACATTCCTTTTCTTTTTCTAATGCTTCTTCTACCGCTTTTGCTAACTGATCGGCACAAGAGGTACCTCTTCTACCACACAAAATTCCACCTAATTTCTCCTGAATCTCATTTACTTTCATTCCTTCTACCAATCTAGGAACTGCTTGTAAATTCCCAGGACATCCTCCTTCTAAAAATTTTACTTTAGAAACGACATCTCCATTTAATTCGAATTCTATTTTCTTTGGACAAGTATTGGTTGTTTGATATGTATATTTCATTTTTTTCTCCTTTCTTTTTTTATTGTATAAAATCAGGGAAAGGAAATCAAGAAAATGGAAATTACATTTTTCTTTTTATCCATTCCATAATTAATGCAACAATAAATCGCTCTTCTTTTTCTGATAAGGCTCGATTTTTAGGAATATGATACCAACGATTTAAGCATCCTCTACAACATGTGGCAGTGGCATGTTGTGCGATAAATACTGGATGTCCTTTCATTGGCGTTTGTTTCCCATCATTTAAAATGACTGCTCCTGCTAAACGGGAATGGATGAAATCTTTAGCATGATCTTCAATCGTAGCCATCCCCTTTTGTAAAACATATTCTCGTTCTTTTTCTTTTAAAGAAAACTTTGAACGAAATTTAGAGGTAGCAAGCCTACTTAACTTTTCATCTAAAAATTGTTTTTGTTTTTCATTTAATTCCATCATTTTTCATCTTTCTATTTCATTTTGATTGATACGTTTTAAATTTTTATATATTTCCATAATCCATAATACTAAGGTAGATAAAAAGAAAAGAGAAATTAAAGAAAACGTAGAAAGTGATGTCGTTTGTAATATTTTTGATAAAACTGGTACTTTCATTACTAAAATTTGTAAAAGAAGAGAGCCCGCTACGCCAAGAACAATAAAATAATTATTCTTCATTGATACTTGAAAAGCAGATGTTTTCTCACTGCGGCAATTAAATACATGAATATTTTGAATAAATACCATAAATGCCATAATATAACCACGAGCAATGATAACATCGATATGTAATACTTGTATTAAATAATACCAACAAATAAATACAAGGATTCCAATTACTCCACCAGAAATCAAAATTTCTTGGGATAAGTTTCTATCAAATAATGGTTCTTTGGGAGTTCGCGGGTGTTCTTTCATAATGTTTTTTTCTGATTTTTCAAAAGATAATGCAAAGTCTTGAATTCCATCCGTCACCATATTGAGCCATAATAATTGAATGGCTACTAAAGGCATTGGCAAATTAAATAGAATGGCCAAAGAAAAGAAAAGTACTTCTGCAAAACCACAGGAAATTAAAAAGAAAATAATTTTACGGATATTTGCATAAGCTACTCTTCCTTCTTTTATTCCTGCGGTAATGGATTTAAAATTATCATCAATCACAATCATATCAGCAACTTCTTTGGCGATGTCTGTCCCACTTCCCATGGCAATACCAATGTTTGCACTTTTCAGAGCAGGAGCATCATTTACACCATCACCCGTTACGGCAACAAACTCTTTTTGTCTTTTTAACGATTCAATAATTGCTAATTTTTGTAGTGGAGTCACTCGGGCAAATACTCGTTTTGTTCGAACGAATTCATCAAATTCTTTCTGTCCTTTTTTTAATACTTTTTCTACTTCTATTCCTGTCACTACTTCTTCTAGAGAATTGGCTAATTTTACCTCTTTCGCAATCGAAAAAGCAGTAAGGGGATGATCTCCTGTAATCATTAATACTTTAATTCCTGCGGAATGACATTGTTGAATAGAAGAGATTGCTTCTGTACGGATAGGGTCAATAAAACCAACCAATCCCATAAAGGTAAGATTTTTGATATCTTTTTCTTCATAATTCTTTTTCTTTTCTACTTTCCCATTTGCAATCGCAATTACCCGATAGCCCTCTTTTGCTAAAGAAATGTTTTGATTTTCTAATAAATCGGAATTTATATCTTCTTCTGTTAATTGGATTTTATTACAAAACTCTTTTACTTTTTCTAGGGAACCTTTGACTGTACAGTAAACTTCTCCTTTTTTTTCATAAAAAACTGCAGAATATTTGTTTTCAGATTCATAGGAAATTATATTTAAAATTTTGGTATTGTTCCTCTCTATATTTAGTTTTTTCCCTAAAATTAAAAAAGCAATATCAATCGAATCTCCTACTAATTTTTCCCCTAATTGTGCTTCGTTATTGATTACTCCACAAAAAGCAATTTCTTTGGCATATTTTAAGTTTTTACCAATGACTTCTCCCTTGGCATGATAGCCTGTTCCTGATATTTCATATTGCATTTGGTTAGGTAATAGAATTTTTTTTGCTGTTTGCTCATTTACGGTTAATGTTCCTGTTTTATCTGAGGCAATGACAGTACAACTTCCTAAAGACTCTACTGCATTTAACTTCCGAACAATTACATTTTTCTTGGCCATTTTATTAGAAGCAATGGTTAACGACATCGTTAAAGCAAGAGGAAGACCCTCTGGCATAGCCGATACTGCAAGAGCTACTACAGATAAAAATATTTGATGATATGGAACTTGTTTTACCATTAATAAAATGGCAATGAATAAAGCAACAATTAAAATAAGAAAACTTATTTGTTTGGAAAATTGTTCAATACGGATGGTAAGAGGAGATTTTTCTTCTTTGGTTTGATTAATACAATTCGCAATTTTTCCAATTTCGGTATTTAAACCAGTGGCAACAACCATGGCTTTCACCCTACCACTAATCATATTCGTTCCAGCAAATAACATGTTTTTTTGTTCCGGAAGAGGAAGGTCTTTTTTCTTAATGATCTTACTATCTTTTTCTACTTGTAAACTTTCTCCTGTCAATATAGATTCATCTACATTCACATTATGAGAATCCATGATACGTAAATCAGCAGGGATTTTATCTCCTGATTCTAATAATACAATATCTCCTATTACTAATTCTTTGGCATCAATTTTTTCTATTTCATTATCTCGATATGCCTTTGTTTCAATCCGTACTAATTCTCTTAATGCAGAAGCAGTTTTATTTGCTTTATTCTCTTGATATACTCCCATTACTAAATCGATGATGATAATAAAAAGGATCGCAATCGCATCTATTTTCTCTCCTACAAGAAACGATGCAAAAACAGAGATCATCAATAATAGGACAATAGGATTTTTTATTTCTTCCCACAATAGTTTGATAACACTACTACCCTTTTCTTTTGGAATTTCATTTGTCCCGTATTTTTCTTTTCTTTTGCTTGCTTCTTCGCTAGTTAATCCTTTTTCCCTTGTATGATATTGTTGCAATAGTTCTTCTATTTTTTGTTGGTAAATCATGGAAATTCCTCCTCTTTGGTAGTTCTAGGTGTATCTATTTTCTCTATTATTCATTATAACAATACTTGCTCTATTTTAAAAGGGCAAATTTATGTCAAACAAATAAAAAGAACTTTATTTTTTAGTTCTCTTTATCTATTTCAATGATTTCATATTTTCTCGTACCAAGTCCTAGCTTTTCTGCTTCTTCTACAGTATGAATGGCATGTTTTTCTTGCATACGATTTACTAAAGATTCTTTTTTCGGATCATTCGAATTCATAATTTGATCATAGCAAAACTGGTCAAGAGCAACAGGATCTAGACTAGCAGCAATTCCGATATCCGCCATTTCTGGATCATGTGGATTAGAATCGCAATCACAATCAATGGATAATTTATTTAACACATTAATATATACTATATTTTCTGGTTTCAAATATGAAATGACTGCTTCATCTGCTTCCGCCATCGATTCTAAAAAACCATCTTGATCATCTATGTAATTCCACATTTCTTCTGGTGATTTTGTTTTTCCAACCGAATGAATCCAAGCTTTACCATTTCTTGAGGCTACACCAATACTCATATTTTTTAGTGCTCCTCCAAAGCCACCCATCGCATGTCCCTTAAAATGAGATAACATGAGCATAGAATCATAATTTTTTAGATGGTCTCCTACAATATTTATTCCTTTTAAATGGGTTCCTCCAGAAACAGGAATTTCCATTTCTCCTTCTTCATCCATAATATCCACTGGTGCAATATCTAAAAAGCCATGCTCTTTAATTGCTTGCCAATGATCTTTCGGATCAAATCTTTTTCCACGATAAGCAGTACAACATTCTACAATCGTACCATTTAATTGTTTTACTAATTTCGCAATTAATTTTGGATTTAAAAAATTATGTCCTCCTGGCTCTCCTGTTGAAATTTTAACGGCAACCCGTCCTTTTAATTCATGGTTTAAACTTTCATAAATTCTAATTAAACCATCTTCTGTAATATCTTTTGTAAAATACACTTTTGCTTTTTCCATTGAATCCTCCTCCTTATTAATATTTCCTATCCATTTTATTTTACTATAAAAAATAGAAAAAAACTATTCTTTTTTATTGATTTCATTTTAAAATAAAAAGAATATAAGCTGTTTCTCATACTCTTCTTGCTTATCCAATTTTACGAAATAAAGCTAGTATTTCATCATATACTTCCGCATCTTCTTTTTTAATTCGCTCAGTAACAGATGTTTCTAAATGATTCTTTAATATTTTTTTACCAATACTTTTTAATGATTCATTAATTGCTGAAATTTGAATTAAAATTTCCTCACAATCACGATCACAATTAATCATCTGCTTAATTCCGCGAACCTGACCCTCAATACGGCTTAATTGTTGCCACAAACGTTGTTTCATATCATCAGAAAGTTCTTCTTTTTTCATATTTATCACCATTTACATTATATACTAGTACAAGGTATATGTAAAGAAAAATTTTAATTTTTTCTTTTTCGGGCTATTTTTCTTTCTTCCTTTAAACTTTTTACTTTTTCTTTGGATAAATTTAGTAATTCTAGTTCATCATAATCTATATAAGGGCACCATATTTCAGATGCCTTATCAGGATTCCTTCTAACACATTCTTTGATATACCAATAAGCATCATCGAAAGATGTCATTGGATTTCCATGCGGATATGAAAGAATAGCGCCAAATATATTTTGATAAAATAGTGCTTCCTTTTGTAGAATTGAATTCGTAATTGTAATTTTCATTTCTCCATTATTATTTCTTTGATATTCTTTAATGTACATTTTTCGTACTGGTCCTTTGAAATATTGTTGCATACTTCCCTCCTGAATATACTTTTTATTATAATCACTTTTTTATTATTAGTAAATATTTTTTTAAAAAGTATTGAAAAAAAAAATTTATTTTGCTATAATCAATATGCGTGTTGGAAATGGCGATGTAGCTCAGCTGGCTAGAGCATCCGGTTCATACCCGGAAGGTCGTGGGTTCGATTCCCTCCGTCGCTACCAAAATGATAGGGAACTCGAAAGATTCGAGTAAAAATAGAAAACGTACTTGATAAAAGTACGTTTTTATGTTATTATGTATTTGTGCATGATACTTGCATAAAATAAAAAAGGAACATTCAATATCGCATGTTGAGTGTTGCCAATA
>CANQFX010000055.1 GCA_947600015.1 uncultured Bacilli bacterium | reverse complement strand
CAAAGGCAGATTACCCACGTGTTACTCACCCTTGCGCCACTAGACGGGAATCCAAGTCCAATTTTGTGCAAGCACAAAATCTTCGATGGGCCGTCTCGTTCGACTTGCATGTCTTAGGCATGCCGCCAGCGTTCATCCTGAGCCAGGATCAAACTCTCAATAAAATTTATTTATTTTTGTTTGTTCATTTTTCCTAGCTACTCAAAATTGACGTTTTGCTTAGTTTTCAAAGATCACTGCGTTTTTCAGAACGCATTAATAATATAACAAATATTTTTTTCAATGTCAACACTTTTTTTACATTTTTTTCTGTGTTTTTTTACATCTTATTTGTACATTATTTTACACAACTTTTCGTCGTTGCCCATTTAATATACCAAACTTTATTTTTTGTGTCAACAAAAATTTTACTTTTTTTCTTCTTTTTGTTTTTATGGTGTACAATCCAGTATATTCTTCTTTTTTTCTAATATGCTTATTCTTTTTTTAATTCTTGATATTTTTCATAATAATGTTCTACTGTACCCTGTTCAAAAGCAAGTTCTTTTCTTCTTACTAAATTAATTAAATTTGTTAATTCTTTTTTTAATATTGTATCAATTGTATTAGAATACTTCATCAAGTTCTTATGATATTTATATTCTCCTCGATCCAATACTTTAAAACTGCCATCAGGAAATACTCTTAAATCTAAATCGTAGTCAATATATTTTATTGTATCTTCTTCTATTATAAAAGGAGAAGCAATATTACAATAATAATATATTCCATCTTTTTTATATTGTCCTATTATATTATACCAATCATGATAAAAGAAATATAATACCGCAGGTTCTTTTGTATGCCATGTTCGTCCATCCGATTCCGTAACTTTTGTTTTATCGTTACCAAATATTAAATAATCATCATGAATTTCTAATAGAACTGCCTCATCCCATGATCTGTGGATTTTACTATCATGTTTATATCCATGAATTTGATATTTTTTCCCTATTTCTAATTGTTCTTTATTCATAATATCCCTCTCTTATTTCTTATTATAATCCATTTTTTCAATTTTTGCATCTAAGTATTAGGAAATGATATTAATATTAATATAAATGAAAAAACTATTTCTTCTCTATCGTTTGGTTAGAGAAGAAATAGCCCAACATCCAAAGGCAAATAGTCCCAAAAATAATACCATTCCTACCCAAGGACTATCCATGTATTCCGATGCGAAACTATTCAACTTATCGTTCCATTTATCAATCCATTCTGAAAAATTCATAATATATATCATATTTATATCCTCTTTTTCTTATTCTTTTTCTTTTTTTGATTTCTTTCCTTTTTTCTTCTTTCGAGGCTTCTTTTGCTTTGCCTCTTCCTCTTCTAATATTTCTGCATCTACTACATTCCCCTCAATGACACTATGAATTGCGGTTACATTTCTTTTAATAGTAACAGTTGAAATAATATCTAAAATAGCATATATCACAATAAATATACCAACGATTTTCGTTAATAATACTGCTCCTTTAAATGGGTTAAATAATAAAATGATTCCACAAATCGTACTAATAATTGAAAGTGCCATCGTTGTTTTCCATAAACTATTTTCATTAGCCTTTAATTCAAATGCATATTGTAATTTTGTAGAACTGCTAATAATAATTCCTAATCCTATAATAATTGGAATCACACTGGCAATTGCTTGAGGATGTGTAATGATTAATATTCCTAAAATAATTGTCACAACTCCATATACTATATCTAATTCATTTTTTAATACATTATTTGTATTTTGAATAAATTTAATAATTGCTAAAACTCCTATTGCAATTAAAATTCCTCCTATAATATAAGAGATTGTAATAATCGTTACTTCTGATTGGAAAACTAACAGTATTCCTAAAATTACTAATATAATTGATGTTATCATTGATGATCGAAAAAATTTTTTCATTAGATTATCCATATTTCCTCCTACTATTCCGTTCTTAATGCTTCTACCGGATCTTTCTTTGATGCAATACTTGCTGGGATTAACCCACCTATCATTGTTAGCATAATACTGATTGCTATTAGTATTATAGCATGAATTGGGTTTAATTTTGCAACATTTGGTAATTCTGATAAATTTTCTATAATTGTATTAGTTGGAAAAATTAAGAGTCTTGCAATAATAATTCCTAATACACCAGAAAATATTCCAATAATAAATGTTTCTGCATTAAACACTCGTTTTACATCTTTTCTTCTTGCTCCTAGTGCCCTTAATATTCCAATTTCTTTTATTCTTTCTAATACAGAGATATAGGTAATAATTCCTATCATAATAGAAGAAACAATTAAAGAAATAGAAGAAAAGGCAATCAAAACAATCGTAATTGCATCCATGATATTCCCTGATAAAGTGGAGATCATTGCTGCCATATCGGTATATTGTATTTCATCTTCTGCTGTTTGCTTTTTATTATAGGCATCTAAATATGATGTAATATGATCTTTTGCTTCAAAATTTTTGGGATAGATATAAATGGCAACAGGAATGCTCTCTGCTCCTAAATATCCTAACATATACTCTTTGGTA
Source organism: uncultured Bacilli bacterium (assembly GCA_947600015.1). Classification (GTDB taxonomy): domain Bacteria; phylum Bacillota_I; class Bacilli_A; order RF39; family UBA660; genus CANRGD01. The sequence goes on along the minus strand of CANQFX010000055.1, from coordinate 5,584 downwards.
TTCGGATTCATACTTATTTTATCATCTTCACTAAATGGCTGATTTGTGACCACATTATAATCACTTTCTTCTTGTGCTTTTACAATTTCAGAATCTTTATTATTAGAAATTACTAATTCTGTTAAGGCATTCGTATAGGCAATTCCACTTCCACTAGTTAGCATTTCTTTATCTTCTTTTCCGCGAATAATCGCTTGTACTTTAATAGGAATACTGTTTTCATTATTATATAATGATTCTAAGTCTGTATTTGGAATAAAATAATTTCCTACTTTTTGGTAATAATCATCATTTAATATTACTTTTAGTTCCTGTTTTAATATTTCTTCAAAGGAAACTGTTTTTCCATTTAATCCTAATTGTTCTAATGTAGATTCATAAATTTGATTTCTACTATCTACTTGCAGAATTAATCCAGGTTTTTCATTATCAATTTTTCCAGCAATGATATCATAATTATTTTCTATAATTCCTTCTTCCTCTTTTTTTATTTTGGAAGGAAGGATTGTCCAAGATTGTACTCCCATATTTGTTGTAGAAATTAAATGATATCCTGACTTTTTATTATAATTAATAATATTAAACCCTGTGCTTTTTTGATAAGAAATTCCAGAAATGTCTTCTTTATCTATTTTTTCTAGATATTTCATATATTTATCCGTAATATTATTGGTATGTGTCATAGTTTCCATAATATCATCTGCAACATATACTTTTCGTGCATTTGGATATTTTTTTAATTTGCTTATATCTTTTTGCATTTTTACCATGGTATCTTCATCCATTGCCATGGCTTGTTCTGTAATAATGATTGGTGCTTCTGATAAAGAATCTTTTTCAAAAGTATCTATTTCTATTTTAAATCCATTTGATAGTGATAAAATCAATGCAATTCCAATTATTCCTATTGATGAAGCAAAAGCGGTTAAAGCGGTTCTTCCTTTTTTTGTTTTAATATTGTTAAAAGATAGTTTTAAGGCGGTTAGAAAACTCATTGCAGTTTTTCTGATTTTAATATTTTCTTCTTTTATGTTTTCTTTACCAATAGGATTTGAGTCACTCATTAATTTTCCATCTTTTAGTTCTACTACTCGCGTAGAATATTTTTCTGCTAATTCCTTATTATGCGTTACCATAATGACTAATTTATCTTGCGCAATTTCCGCAATCAAATCCATAATTTGTTTACTGGTTTTTGAATCGAGAGCCCCCGTTGGTTCATCTGCTAAAATGATTTCTGGATTATTGGCTAACGCTCTTGCAATCGCAACACGTTGCATTTGTCCGCCAGATAATTGATTTGGTTTTTTATGAATGTGATCTTTTAATCCCACTTTCTCTAATGCTTCTTTTGCTCGTTTTCTTTTTTGTTTTGTACTAACACCACTGAGTGTCATTGCCATCTCTACGTTTTCTAAAATACTAATATGATTAATTAAATTATAATTTTGAAAAATGAAACCTACACAATTGTTTCGGTAAGAATCCCAATCTTTTTCTTTATATTGTTTTGTGGATTTATTATTTATGATTAAATCTCCTTCATCATAGCGATCTAATCCCCCAATAATATTTAGCAGGGTTGTCTTTCCCGAACCAGAGGCTCCTAAAATACTAACAAATTCTTTATTACGAAATTTTAAGGAAAAGTCATCCAGTGCTTTTTGAATAAAATCTCCCGTTTTATAACTCTTTTTTATCTTTTTTAATTCTAACATAGGTCATCCTTTCGTCTTCCATATTATTATACAACATTTTTTCGGATTTTTTCTTTTTTTCTTGTTTTTTCTTATTTTCTTCTATTTTAATATTCTCTTTTTGTGCAATTTTTGTTGATGCTTCTATGTTTTCAATGGTAGAAATATTTTTTGTTCGAGTTAATTTTTCATATAAAAATAATCTTTCTTTTTTTCTTCCTTTGAAATAAGTAAGCAGATTTGCCAAATAATGAAGGCTTAATACGGGAATAGAAACTGCAATAATTATATTATTATAATTTGGAAAAATTTTTATTAGAGCAGAAAGAAATACAACTGGATAAATGGTTATGATGTAACATAAAATATTGCGAAAGAAAAGTTGATACCATTTTACTGAGGTATTTTTTATATTTTCTATTTTTATTTTTACAACAGCTTTTCCTATGGTCCTAGACTTCAAAATGAGTGAGAATGGAAAATAATAAATCAAAATAGTAAGTGGTAATGAAAAATCTGCGACCCAATTATTATAAAAGATTATTTTCACTACTAAACTGAATGAGGAAATAACCAATACATCAATAAAAAGTGCTACTAATCTTCTTATAATAGAAACTCTTTTCCCTTTTTCATAACTAATTTCTTCTAATTTTTCTCTTGGTGGCAGAAAGATCATAAAAAATCGTCCTAACCAAAATCCAATTAATCCCCCAAATGTATTTATCATTAAATCATCCACATCAAATAAGCGATATGATCTAGGATAAAGTCCATATAATCCACTTAATTGTGTCAATTCAAAAAATAGGCTTAAGAAAAATGTATAAATTAGCGCATGATACCAACGTTTATTAAAATAGTATCTTAAATATACTCCAAAGGGAAGGCATAGGAAAATATTAAAAATGACAGTATATACACTAGGACTCATAAATGTGGGCAGATAAGTATTGGGATGATTCCATTGAAATACTGTATTGTTTATAATCTCTTTTATAAAATGAAAAGGAATTAATTGTACCCTACTCGATGTTAAATTTGCTACTACTTCTTTTTTGGGCAAAGGTAAAATTACTAAAAAATAGGCGGTAATTAAATAGAGAATCAAACTATAGAAAAGAAGACTTCTTAGTATAGGAATTGCTCCATATTTACGATAATGATGAATTAAAAAGGGAATGGTTAAAAGAAAGGCAACGAAGGGAAAAACTAAAATGGCTATTTCTATTGGGGCTTTATATATATCCATATTCTATCTTTCTACTTTTCCACAAGATATGTGAATAACTCTTTGGGTGAACTTTTTAATACAGCAATTTGATAGATTAATTCTAAAATAGGTACATGCTCTTTTTTCTCTTGAAAAGTTTGATATACTGCCTCTAATGTATAATACCCTTCTACTGTATGCTTTTCTAAATATTCTTGGGCTTTTGTTCTTGTCGTATTTTCTCCTAACAAAACGCCATAACTATAGTTTCTACTTTTTTCTGAGCTGCAAGTGAGTAGTAGATCACCAAGACCAGCAAAAGACATTACTGTTTCCTCTTTTCCCCCAAATATTTTTATCATCTTCTTCATTCCCTCTACTGCTTCTTTTAAGAACGTAGCTTTAGTTGACTCATTTGCTTTTAATCCTTCTAACATTCCTGCTGCAATCGCAAAAATATTTTTTACTGCTCCACATACTTCTACTCCAATAATATCTTCTGTATTTTCTATGTTAATATAGTCAGTTTTTAAGGCCTTTGTAACCAAATCTAGTGTTTCTTTATTTTTACTTGCAACAGATAATCCTGTTGGCATTTTCGATACTAAATCAATAGCAAAAGATGGTCCACTAATAATAGCAAGTTGTTTTGTATTTAAGTTTTCTTCAAAAATTTCATGCATAAACTTTCCCGTTTCTTGTTCTATGCCTTTCGTCGCAATCGCAATATGATGGTTCTTTTCAATATATGGTTTCATTTCTAATGTAGTAGATGCGATAAATGCTGCGGGAATTGCCACAATAATTAAATCTTTTTCTTTTAAACATTCTTCCATATTTGTTGTGATTTTTATTTTTTTGGAAAGGGAAAAATTGGGAATATAGTTTTCATTTTTCCTCGTCTTTTCTAATAAATCTTTTTCTTCTTCAAATTTAGTCCACATGGTAACAGTACAATGGTTATCTATTAGAGCACTGCTTAATGCCATACCATAAGCACCACATCCTAGTAATCCTACTTTCATATTTTTCCCTACTTTCCTTTTTCATTCTAATATATTTAGTTTTAACATTTCTTCTCATATTTGTCTAGTTCATCTTTGGGTTTATTCTAATTTTTATATCTTATTTATTTTATTTTTTAAAACAATTGAAAAAGAATTGAATTTCTTTTTCTTTTATGATATATTTTATTTGCATGGATTCCATATAGGGGATTAGTTTAATGGTAAAATAGAAGTCTCCAAAACTTTAGTTGGGAGTTCGATTCTCTCATCCCCTGCCAGAGAAAATATCGATTTTCTCCTTGTTTTTCAAGGAAAAATCGTTTTTTTATGTTCATTTTTTGCTACTTGTTTTAAAGAGAGTTAACATCATAAACGAAAGGAAGAATAATTTTATGTGTTTCGAAAAAAAATTGATGAATTAGAAAGATTTTCCACTCCTATTGATATTAGAAAGAAATTAAATATTACTTGTGATTATTGCAATATTACTTCTAAAATTATCAATGGAAATAAATAAAGATTGAAATTTTCATCATTTCAATCTCTTTTTTATTGGTCATTTAATTATCTAATACCCCTCAATTATTTTATTAGTATATAAATTTCCTCATTTCTAATCTACTTAAATATAAAGTATATTTTTTATTCTATTTCGATTTCAAAAATTTTAACTTATATTTTTCTTCTTCTTTGATTTCCCAATACTTTTTATAATTTAATAATTGGTCTAATCTCTTTTTAATATTATCATCTTGACAATATTTTCTTACCCAAAGTATTCCTGCTAATTGATTCAAAATCTCTATATCTGATTTATTTGCCTGAGAAGAATCACGTATTAGTGTAGTGATAGAAGAAATTGTATCTAATTTCTGGTCAGCATAACCAGCTTCTTGCAGACGACTTATTTTTTCTTTCATATTAAAGATAATTTTATCTAAAAATTGAGCAAAAACAAAATTGTTATTATATTTTTTTACGATACTTTCTTTTGTTAAAAAATCTTCTATTAGTTTTAGCATGTCACAAATATTTTTATATTGAAGTTCAGATTCTTCATGACTAATACCATATAGGCCACACTTATCCCCAAATTTCTTTAAAATATCAGTACTATCCATATTTAAAATATCCTCATTTTTTATGATTAAATATAATGCATCTATTTCACTATATGGCTGATAATTTTTCATTAACCTTTCTTCATCCCTTAACAAAATTTGTATTATGTCATAATAAGTGCGATGCAAATAATAATTGCAAATTTCAAAATGATCATTTAAAAAATCAATGGGAAAAGTTTCATTATATATATTACCCCCAATGCTACCAACAAAATCTCCGATTTCCCTAAGCTTTTCAGAATATTCTGGGAATAATTTTGTTCTTTCTTCAAATTTTTCTTCACCATACAATGCTTTTAAATTTTCTATTATCATTTCATGATCATAATTTTCCATAAAAACCACTCCTTTTTTACTTGAGGTGTATTTTACAACAAAAGGAAAAATATTGCAAGATTTTTGAGACTACTTTATTTTTCCTGAAAAGGAATAAGACAACTGGTTGCTAAATTGTATAGAACAGACTAATAAAAAAAGAATGAAATAAATTTCATTCGCCAGCCTCTTTGAGGTTGTTTTCTTTTGTTGTATAATTTAGTTATG
>CANQFX010000054.1 GCA_947600015.1 uncultured Bacilli bacterium | reverse complement strand
TGGGCAAACTCCTGGCGTATGTAAATTATGAGTATGACTAGCAAGTTCTAAATAATCTGATTTAAATTTATCCGTAGGATACCAAGAACTAATCAAAAATAAAGTGGCATTCACTTGATATTTTTCTAGTAAAGGAATAAAATGTTCTGCCCTTGCCCCATCATCAATCGTCACTAAAATAGATTTTTTAGGAAGACGAATTTTTCCCTCTAAAAAAAGGCGTAGTTCTGTCGTTGTTAATGTAAAATAGGACTGGTCTTTTAAATATTGAAATTGTTCTTCAATTTGACTTTGGGGATGACAAATTGCTTCATTACAAGAATTATCCCCTGGTAAATAAATAAAATGATATACCGTAACTGGCACTTCACTTGCTTCTTCTTCCGTGGTATTTTGAACGGTTTCTGTTTTTAATACATCTTCTTTAGGTACAAAGAATAGTTCATCAAAATATTCAATATAATAACCATTTTCTTCTTTTTGAATAATTGGTTCTGTGATTGAAGAAGACAGTATATAGGCTAGACTTTTCCCTCGATAAAGATGTACCCCTTCCTTACTAATAATATTTTCATTAAATTGTAAATATTTCTGATAGCGATGATTTTGTACGATCTTTTGATCTGTTTTCTTACAATTTTGATAAGGAATATAAGCATTTAATTTTGGAATATAAAAATATTTTGTTTGATAGGTAATTTTTTGATTTTTTAAAGAAACAATCTCTCCTTTTCCTATTTCTCCTATTTTCTGATATTTTGATTTGTTTTTAGAATACATTATGGTATCTTTTGTAATTTCTACTTGGCTTGCAAAATGATTTTGAATTTCCTTTTGTAATTTTTCCTGCTGTGCTAATTTTTTCTCTGTTTCTAATCTTTGATAATACAAAAAAGCAAACCCTCCTCCTATTAAGAGAAGAATCGCTACTACTATTACCCATTTTTTCAGTTTTTTCTTTTTCATTTTAGCCTCCTATTTTTCTATGGTTGGCATACGAGCTGATTTATTATTTTTATTGGTTACAATCCATGCATTCGATACCGTTCTACCACCGTATTCCCCTCCTGCTGAAGGTCGATTAAAGAGTTTTCCTTCTACTGCCATTGTAGAAGATGCCCCGCCATCTAAGTTTGCGGCATTGTAGGCTTTATATCGTAATAAAATTTCAATTACATCATTCATGGTAGCCCCAATACTATAACCAGGAAGGCGACCTTCAATGACTAAAAATAATACTATTCCATCTTTCCTTTGGGCAATTACTGTTCTAGGTGCAGTCCCCCAACCACCATCACCATGAATTTTCGCTACTTTTCCATTCACAATCAAATTTGGTCCAAACTCCACCGCATCCACCATGCCATGAGCGATTGCTTCTGTTGGAGATTCATCTGTTAAATACATTTTATGTTCTTTCGTAAATCCAATTAAACCACCACTACCTCCAGGATGATTCCAAATTAATTTTCCATTCTGAATAATGGCTCCATAAGGAACAGAACCATTTCCCCAACCATCTAAATCTTCAAAACCGCCTCCATTAATTCCAACCAAACCTTCATTTTGTTTACACAATGTGGCGACAGATGCTCCCATTTTTCCGAGTTTTTTAGGAACAGCTAATGCTACATCACTCGGATCATAAATCACAGTCAAATAGCCTTTGAATTTCTTTTCCTTAAGACGAATGATTTTATATACTTCATTGCCTTCACTTCGTGTATATAAATCTTTTTCATATTTGGAAGAATAGTACTTTTTCTCTTTGGTATCGCCAATTACAATATCATCTAGATTTATTTTTTCTGTCGGTTTTTCAATATAATTTTCATTCATGACTTCATTTACCTTATCTTCACTATATAAAGTATATGCTAAATACTTATGTGACATGGTAGTCATCGCAGTGGGAATCCAAAATGATTGAAAGGAATGTGTTTGTATTAATACTAAACCTGCAATTACAAAAATATCTAACACAATTGTAAAAATTGTAAATTTACGAATTTTAAATTTTCCTTTTTTCTTCATAATTCACCTCGTAACATAAGGATTATTTCTACTTCCATCCCCAGATTTTAAACTTCTTTTATCAATACAAATACTAGGAATAATATGTCGCTCTGCTTCTACTATATCTTCTTCTAATAAACCATTTGGATGATAAATATAAACCATTCCTCCTACAGAAGAAGTAGTATTCATAAAATAATAATTATCTAAAGAAGCATTTGTATTATAATCAAAAATATTTAAAAGTCCTACTTTTGCTGTCAAAGAAGAAGTATAAATACTTTGATATTGAAAAGATGTTTCCATACTAAGTTCTCCTATGGGAAAACTACAATCTAAAAGAGATGTGGCATATGGCAAACTGGAATAATAAAGATGATTCAGTACATATCCTATACTTTCTTCTGATTCTATATTATAAAGAGAATCTTTTCTACTATAGGGAGCAACATATTCTTGATTTCCTACTTTCATATAAGAATCAAGAGATAATCTCAATAAATTGTCTTTATCATAATATACTTTCCATAAATCATTTCCTAATTTAACATACTGATCTATATCATTGGTATCCTTTCCCTGTTCTATTACATAAGGATCTTCTTTTGTACCAATTCCTTTTTTTACTTTTAAGTTTTTCTTCAAGGTAATCACTGGGCGAATGCCGTATGTTCCATCTTCTTCTGCTACTTGGATTGCTCCTTCTGAATCAATATAAAGATGATCTTTTTCTTTGTTTTCTCCTAATACCCAGAAATATTTTCCAATATTTAAATAACTATCGCTTCCTCCTGCTTGAATATAATCTTGTATCATGAGAGGCGTAATAAAATCTTGCGATGTTGTTTTTGATTTTTTTACTTTATTGTTTAATAATTGATCTTCTTGATATTTGGTTTTCACTAAAAACTTATCTATGGCAGGAATGGTTTCATAATAGACTCCACTATAAGTTAATTCATTTTTAGAAAGCCAAATTTGTAAATTAGAGTTTTGATAATGTTCACTATTTCCCCACATAAAAGAAGAGTCTAAATCTTCTTGAATTAATTGAATGGTATGATTATTATGTACTCGGATTATCCGATAAAGACGATTTGCAAAAGAAACATAGTTATTTTCTACTTTTCCTTTAAAATAATAACCATTTGTATCTTGATGAAGGCCTGTTCCTTTTTGTACAACATAATTGGAAGTTAATACCATTCCATTTAATGTATGTTCTTCTAATCTTTTTTTATTATTTTGTTTACTATAATAATAAAAACTTCTTCCTCCAAAATAAAGACCGATACAAATTATGACAATCAAACTGCAAACATTAAAAACAAATTCTATTTTTTCTTTGTTTTTTTTCTTTTGTTTTTTCTTATGTGCCATATTTATACCTCTCTATCCTTTAAAAATTATATCAAAGATTAGAGGTTCTATCAAGAAAAAGAGGAGAGTTTTCTCTCCTCTTTTGTTTTATTCTTTTACAATCCAAAAGGTAGCCATATCACGTAAGCCATTTTTTCCTCCAGCAACTGGTGTATTAATAATTTTTCCATTAATTACAAGTTCTGTGGAACTACCTCCATCTAAATTGGCTGCATTATAGGCTCCATAGTTTTCCATAATATCTGTTAAATCAATCATATCTGCTCCAATACTAGAAGGAATGCGACCATTAATTACTAGCATTAAGACAATACCATCTTCTCTTTGCCCAATCGCCGTACGAGGAGAAATTCCCCAACCGCCATTTCCTTTCATAAAACTTCTTTTTCCATTTACAATTAAATAAGGGCCAAATTCAACAGCATCTCGGATTCCCATATTTAATGCCTGCGTTTTAGACATTTTTCCTAATACTAATTTATTTTCCTTTGTAAATCCAATAAAGCCTCCTCCCATTCCAGCATCTTTAAAATCGCTAATTACCTTTCCATTTTGAATTACTGTACCATGAGGCATGGCACCATTGGAATTCCAATCTGGGTCATAAAAACCCCCAGCATTCATTGCTATAATCGCATTTTCCCTCTTTGCAACATTTAAAATGGATTCTCCTCTCGTTCCTAGATACTTTGTTGTCGCAACAGAAATTTTAGAAGGATCATATAACACTACGAGAAAGCCTTGATAAGTACTCCCTTTAATATCAATTACTTTATATAAATCATCAGGATTTTCTTTTTCAAAGATTTCTTTCTCATATTTGTTTTTATAAATTCTTCCTACTTGATACTTCTTAAAATGAATCATATTAGGATCACTAATTTCATTAATTTCAATAATATGATTGGCAGAGAGTACTTTTTGAATCGTTTTATCAGAGTAAAACCAAGTTGCCAAATAGCGATGATTCATCGTAGTCATGGCAGAGGTAATCCAAAAATTACGAAATCCTGCCCAAGGACCATAAAATAAAAATAAAAAAAGAACAAAAAAAGAGAGAAATAAGGATACTCCTACTTTCATCCACTTCTTTTTACTACTTTTTTTCTTATTCTCTCTTTTTTTTAATGCTTTCATTTTTTATCCTCTTTACCTTCATATTCTTTATCATGATTATAATCAAGATACTTCTTATTTGTTTGATAGTTTTCTAACTTCACTCCACCATGGCTTGCTTGATAATTATTATGCTCTTTTATATGGCTATTATACAATTTGATATCACCTACAAAATAATTTACTGCCTGTTCATAAATACTTGCATAATTACTACATTTATGATTAATATTACTTTCTGGATAATACATATCTTGACATAACGTTTTTAATCTAGAGGCGAGTTTGCCTAATTCATCTAGTATAGCCTCATAATTTGATAATTTCGTTTTTACCGATGCATCTGTTTGTGCCATTGTATCAAAAAATGTGTTATTAAAAACATTCTGATATAACTCTTCTCTTGCTTCTTCAAACTTTGTTGTAATCGTACTAAAACTTTCATACTCATCAGAAACGGAAGTCATTCGTGCTCTTGTCTGTACTTGATCTGATTTCAAACTAAAGACAAATGACGAAACAGCCCCCGATATAATCATAACAAAACTAATGGTCATCAATACAAAAGAAACTTTTTTATAGTTCATATACTCTCACCTTATTATAAATATATCAAATTTTTTGTCATTTGTATAGAAATTCACAAAAAAAAGTACAAAATTATTATTTTGTACCAAATAAAAATTATGGTAATACTTTTACGTATACATGAGGCTGTGTTTCAATCAGTTCATCAATAGGATAACCCAAATCTTCCATAGGTAATGCTCGTAAAATATCAAAATATCCTTCTTCTAAAAAAGAAACTCTAAAAGTTCTATGATAGTCAATTTTATTCATCTTTTGCAGTGTATAACCTTTAGATAAATAAGAATCAAAGACTTTTTCAGCATTACTTCTAGCAGTTAAAATAATTTTTTGTCCAGAAAATCCGATAATACTATAGCTTTGATAACGAATTAAAAATTCCATAATGATACTTCCAAATTTCTTTAATTTAATCAAGTCTTTTTCATCATATGCTAATCCTCGATTTTTCTTTTTCATATTATAATCCAATATACTATATTCTAGAATAATCGTTTCTAAGGGTTTTGCATAAGCGTAACGATAAAATATATAGTATGGATAAAACTGTTCCATAAAAATTAAAAATTTTGGTGCTAAGGATGGATCTCTTTTTAAAACCGATTTTACAAATATATTAAGAAAAATCCATTCATGAGAAACGTTTTCTTGTCGGGAATCATGGATTGTCATAAAATTTTCTTCTATACTCATGGTATTATTATCATCAATATATTCCATAAAGAAACCTCTTTCTTATTCGTTGGTTTCTTTATATTCTAATGGTAGAAGTTTGTTTTGTCAACAACATTTATATAAAGAAAAAGAGCATCCCTTTCTTATATTTCATCTTGCTCTGTTTCTTTGATAATATAAATTGGGCGTCCTTTGACTTCAGAATAAACTTTGGATAAATAAAGACCAATGACTCCTAAAAAGAAAAGTTGAATTCCCGATAAAAACATAATAATGCATACAAGGGATGGCCAACCTCCCACAGGATCTCCCCAAATTAATGTCTTCACAACAATTACTACTACCATAATAAAAGCAAAAAGACATAACAAAATTCCAATTCCCGCAGAAAGTACAAGTGGTGTAGTTGAAAAAGAAACAACGGCTTCTAGGGCATATCGAAATAAATGAATCATACTATATTTCGAAGTTCCTTCTTTTCGATCTGGGGCTTCATAACAAAGCCATTTTGTATTAAAACCAACAAAGTTAAAAATTCCTTTGGAATAACGATTATACTCTTTCATATCAACAATTGCATTTACCATTTTTTTCTTCATTAACCGGCAATCTCTAGCACCTGGTACTTGTTTTACAGAAGAAATTTTGCCAATCAAAAAGTAAAACAAATTTGTTCCTATCTTACGAAGAAAAGGATATCCCTCGTGAGAGTTCGTATATAAAGCAACACAATCACAATTCTCATCTTGTAGTATTTGGTACATTTTTTCAATCATTTCTGGCGGATCTTGTCCATCTACATCCATAATTATTGCATAATCTCCAGAAATAGAAGACAGTCCTGCATACATTCCTGCTTCTTTTCCAAAATTTCTAGAAAAAGAAATATAACGTACTCGTTTGTCTTTCTTATGAAGATGTTTTATCTGGATTAAAGTCTGATCAGAACTTCCATCATCCACATATATAAGTTCCAATTCTAAGTGTTTCATTTTCTTAAAAACAGAATAAATTCTCTCATAGAAAGAGACAATTGATCTTTCCTCATTATAACAAGGAACAATTACAGAAATTTTTTCTTTTTTCATATTCTACCTCACTTCTTTTTAAATACAAAAACTTTACTAAAGATATAATTCATAACAATTACAATTACATTGGAAATAACCTTCGATGTCAATTCATGGAATAATAACACTTGTAAGAAAAAATACATGGATACCATATCTATTCCAAGGGATAAAATTCGGAAAAAGAAAAAGGATATCAGTTGTCGAACATTTTCTTTTTTTTCTTGTTTTGTACAAGAAAATACAATATTTTTATTTGTAAAAAAAGCAAATAAAACAGAAAAGAACCAAGCAAAAAAATTCGCTACATATATAGGGAATGAGAATATACGTAATAAGAAGAAAGAAAGAATATTAACAAGTGTCGTAAATGCTCCAAAAATTAAATATAAAATTACTTCTTTATAACGATTATACCAAGAAGTATGATTATCTTTTTCTATATATGAATCAAGAAAAGATACCATATGCGGAGTATTACTTACAAATTTCTTAGGTTTAAATGTTTTTGCTTCTTCTAATACTTTTTCTAAGTCTGAAAAATTATTTAATGCTAAAATATATCCTTCTTCAGCAAATTTTTGAACAATTTGTATTTGATGATTATTCGTATGTTCCTTATATTCTGCTAAGCGAGGAGCTGCAATTACTTTTTTTCTTTTCTTAATAGAAGAAAGAATAGAACCAACTCCACCATGTGTAATAATAAGAGAACTTTGATTAATCAAATCTTCTAACTCTTCGTGGGAAATAAAATCAAAAATTTTCATATGTGATGATTGATACTTTGTATAGCCTGCTTGCACTATCACTTTCTCGTGAATTTTTCCCTTTTCTATTTCTTTATCAATTGTGTCTAATAAACGAAAAAATGGTTTATCTTGTGTTCCTAACATGACTAATATCATTAAAAAATCCACCCTTCAAATATTGCTTTGGGATAAAGTTCTTTCATGCTTTCCCATTGTACAATAAATTGATCTGCTATCGGATAAAGAAGTTTTCCCGTAATTGTTTTTGAGGAAATATTTGCAAATGTTTCAATGTAAATAATACGACTACCAAAAATTTTTCCTAAGCAACACATGGGTCCCGCAGTATGAGCTCCTGTTGTGATAATGTAATCTGGATGAATCTTCAAATAAAGATAAAGACTGAAAAAGCAATTGATTAATAATTTAAAGGGATACGTAATAAAATGATCTTTCGTTCCATAAAGCAAAAAAGAAAGATGATTTGAATATTCTTTTTTTAAGCAGACGTTGCCCGATTCAATGCGGGAGAAATCCAAAATATCATTAACCATTGCATGAAGTCTTTTAGCCTCCGTATCAAGAGTATTCAAAAATTCTTTTTTTGTTTGTTCGTCAAAATCATCGCCGTTATGGCAAAGAGTATCTATATAAGTTCTTAAAACCGTTACGGGTGTTCTTAATTCATGTGAAACATTTGATATAAATGTATTTTTAAGCTTATTTA
>CANQFX010000053.1 GCA_947600015.1 uncultured Bacilli bacterium | reverse complement strand
AGACTACCCTTTGAAAACTTTTATCCTACCCATACGATTTTAGATCGTTTAATTGTAGAAGAAGATATCCAAGATATTTTGGTAATTAGTCCCGATATGGGCGCAATGGAAAGAGCAAGATATTATGCAGACATGTTAGGCTGCGATGTAGGAGTTTTTTATAAAAGACGTGATCTAAGTAAAGTAGTGAACGGTAAAAATCCAATTGTTGAACATATGTATATGGGTGCCGATCCAAAAGGAAAAGATGTTATCGTAGTAGATGATATGATTGCAAGTGGTGCTTCAATGATAGAAGTAGCAAAACATTTGCGAAAAAAAGAAGCTAGAAATATTTATTTAATTGCGACATTCTCATTATTTACAGAAGGATATGAAAGTTTTATTGAAGCACACAAACAAGGAGTTTTTAATAAATTGTATTCGACAAATCTCTCTTATGTACCAAAAGAAATTAAAGAAGAAGATTGGTATGTCGATGTGGACTGTTCCAAATATATTGCCCATATTATTGATACTTTTAATAAAAAAGGAGATATTGAAGAATTAAGAAATGGGAAAAAGCAAATGATTGCGAAAATTAAACAAAAAAAGCGAAACGAAAGATAAAAGAAGGAGGGATTTCTATGAAGATTGGAATTTTTGGTGGAAGTTTCAATCCCCCTCATAAAAGACATATTGAAATTGCCTTAGAATTAATTGAAAAAAAATATATAGATAAAGTGATTTATGTTCCTACTGGAAAAAATTATGAATATAAAAACAATTTAATACCAGATAAAAATCGTTATGAAATGTTACAATTAATTTGTAATAAATATTCTAAATTAGAAGTGAGTAATTATGAATTAAAAGAAAAAGTAGTCTATACTTATCAAACACTTGCGCATTTTAAAGAGTTATATCCAAAAGATGAAATTTATTTTATTTGTGGAACGGATAATTTGAGTTATATAGAAAAGTGGAAACAAGCAGAAGAAATATTAAATAATTATAAAATATTAGTGATTAAACGAAAAGGTGATGATATAGACAATATTATGAAAAAACTTGTTGTCTGGAAGAAGAATATTATTATAACAGATATAAAAATGAAAGAATTATCTTCTACTTATATTAGAGAACAATTAGTAAATAGAAAATCGATTGCCCATTTATTAGATCCCGATATTTCATCTTATATTGAAAAAAAACATTTATATCAAAATGAAATTTAGTTAAAATAAATGAAAGGAGGAAAATTATGTTAGGAGGAATCATTGGTGATGTTGCAGGTTCTTATTATGAAGTATTAGAAATTGAGTATTGGAAGAAAGAAAAGAAACCTAGACCTTATGACGAAAGGATAAAAATTTTAGATCAAACTATTCCTTTATTTACAGAAAAGTCTTCCGTTACAGATGATTCTATTTTGACTTGTAGTATCTATGATGCAATTTGTAATCATACAGAGGATTATGAATTTTATTTAAAAAAGTGGGGAATTAGAGAAAAAAGCCGAGGATTAGATTTATATGGAAGAAATCGCTTTGGGAAAGGATTTCTTTCTTGGCTAGAAGGAAAGAGTACAGGAGAAAGTTTTGGAAATGGTAGTGCTATGAGAGTAAGTCCCATTGGGTATTCCTTTTCTTCTTTAGAAGAAGTAAAAAGACAAGCTAGATTATCCAGTATCCCTTCTCATAATCATGTAGAAGCAATTAAGGGTGCAGAAGCAGTAGCAGTACTTATCTTTTTATTACGAAATGGAATGGAAAAGGATAAAGCCATTACTTATATAAAAGAAAAGTATTATTCTTTAGATTTTGATTTAGAAGAGTTACAACATAATTATATTTTCTCTAGTAAAGCCGAAAAAACGGTTCCTCAAGCAATTTATGTCTTTTCGATTGCGAATGGTTTTGAAGACGCAATTCGAAAAGCAATATCAATTGGAGGAGATAGTGATACTATTGCTTGTATAACTGGTGCGATTGCTGGGGCATACTATGAAATACCAAAGAAACAAATAAAACAATTAATTCCATATTTGACAGAAGATATGAAATTCCTATTGCAAAATGTTCTTTTGGACTGGGAAAAACAAGAAAAACAAAAACAAAAAAAGAAAGAAGGAAGAGAATGAATTTTAATAAAATTGTAGAAAAATTAACGAAAAAAGAAGAAACGATTGCGACGATGGAGTCTTGTACGGGAGGAGCCGTTGCGAGTGCCATTACAGATATCGAAGGAGCAAGTGAGATATTGAAGTTTAGTGCAGTAACGTATTCGAATGAATTTAAAATAAAGATGGGAGTATCGAGTAAAGTGATTGATACTTATACCGTTTATAGTATGGAAACCGCTAGAGAAATGAGTAAAAATATTGCTGCATTTGCAGGAAGTACTTATGGAGTAGGAATTACTGGAAAACTAAATGCTATCGACAAAAATAATCCTTATGGAGAAGATAATGTAGTTTTCATTAGTATTTATGATACGAAAAGGAAACAATATTATGATGAGAAAATACATGTAATATGTGAAAGTAGAGAGAAAAATAAAAAACAAATTATTAAACATATTATTCATCTCTTAGAAACGAAAATATAGAAATGATAAAGAAAATATGATATAGTAAGTAAGAAGGTGAGAGTATGGAAGAATATAAGAGTGAAGAAGAATTTTTAAAAAATTACGATCCAAAACAATATGAACAATTATCGATGACTACAGATATTTTAGTATTAAGTGTATCGGATCAAACACAAGAAAATTATAGAAAGACAAGTAAAAAAATGATGAGTATTCTCTTAGTAAAAAGGAATAATTATCCTTTTAAAGGGAAATGGTGTTTACCAGGAGGATTTTTAGATGTTAAAAAAGAAACCCTAGAACAATGTGCTATGAGAATTTTAAAAAAAGAAACCAATTTATCTCATATTTATTTGGAGCAATTATATACATTTGATGAAATAAAAAGAGATCCAAGAATGCGAGTAGTATCTACTTCTTATGTGGCTTTGGTGGACAAAAACAAGTTAACAGAGATGATTAATCAAGATGCTTCTTGGTTTGATATCACATTGATAGAAGAAAAAGATAACTTGGTTGATATCACTTTGGATAACGGAGAAGAATTAATTACTTTCCAAATTAAAAAAACATTAAAAGAATCTACAACGGATCGCTATTATTTTTCTATTTCTAAAAATAAATCTTTGGCTTTTGATCATCCCATTGTAATTTTATCTGGATTAGAGCGAATTCGTAATAAGATTAATTACACAGATATTGTATTTAATATGATGCCAGAGTATTTTACCTTAGGAGAACTACAACAAGTATATGAAGTAATTTTAGGAAAAAAACTACTAGATCCAGCTTTCCGCAGAATAATAGCAGATAAAGTAGAAAAAACAAATAAAATGAAAACAGGAGAAGGACATCGTCCATCGGTATTATTCCGATATAAAAGGAAGTAGTATGAAAACAATAGAAAAAGTAAAATTATTTATTAATCATAATAAAAAATCATATGAAGTAGGAGAGATAGTAAAGAAAAAACTATTAGAGAAACATTTCGAAATTGTAGAGGAAGGTCTTTTTGATTTAGGAATTGCAATTGGTGGAGATGGAGCTTTCTTACGTATGGTAAAACATAGTGAATTTAATGAAGACTGTTACTATGTAGGAGTTCATACGGGAACACTAGGCTTTGCACAAGAAATTAGTATTACAGAAATTGATTCTTTTATTGAAATGTTAGATCAGAACGAATTTTTTTATGAAAAAATTGGAGTTCAAGAAATCGAAATAACAACACAAGAAGAAACCTTTCATCATTTTTCTTTAAACGAAGTAGTTTGTAGAGATCAAGAATTAAATACTACGAAATTAAAAGTACTTGTAGAAAATCACTTGTTAGAAGAATATATAGGAGATGGATTGTTAGTTTCAACTTCTTTTGGTTCTACTGCCTATAATTTAAGTTTTGGTGGTAGTATTGTATTTAATACCTTTCATACTTTACAAATAACACCAATTGCTCCACTAAACAGTAAAAGTTATCGTAATCTTTTAAATTCTGTCATTATTCCTGATAATAAAGTAATTACACTAATTCCTACCAAAGAAAAAGAAAATTTATTGATTAATATTGATGGAGACAATTATCAATATAATCATGTAAAAGCAATGAAAACTCATATTGGAAAAAGAAATATTCATATTATTCGGAAGCAGGATTATAATTTTATTGATAAAATTAATGATAAATTTCTAAGATAGCAGAATAAATGTAATAAAAAAAGACATGCTAATGATGGTGATATTATGCGTGTTCGTTTAGGTTATGCTTGTATTAGTGAAACACTAGATGTGACAAGTTCTAGTACTTATTCTTATACTCAATTTGAAAAAGAAAAAAATTATTCAAAATTAGACCAAATCATTCAGTCTAATTTTTTTGCTTTAAAAGAAATTATTTTATACAATATCAAAAATCAGATTCATTTTTATCGGATGTCATCAAATATTATTCCTTTAGCAACCAAAAAAGAAGTAAAATTTGATTATGATGAAAGGTATCAAAAAGAATATCAAAAAATCGCTTCATTAATTAAAAAAGCAAACATGAGGGTAGATTTTCATCCGAATGAATATTGTGTTTTAAACAGTGTTCATGAAGAAGTAAGGAAAAACAGTATAGAAATATTAAAATATCATCATATATTATTAAAAAATTTGCAGATAGAGCCTAAAATACTTGTATTACATATTGGAAGTAATGTATTTGGAAAAGACCATTCTATTGTGAGATTTTGTCATACATATTCATTATTAGAAAAAGATATTCAAAAAGAAATTGCGATTGAAAATGATGATAAAATATTTACCATTGATGACTGTATTACGATTCATAAAAAAATAGGAGTTCCCATCGTTTTTGATTATCATCATTTTTTATGTAATAAAGGGAAACTGAAATTAGAAGAGGCTCTAAAGATTGTGTTTGCCAGTTGGAAAAATCAGATTCCTAAAATACATTTTTCTTCCCCCAAAAGTAAATTAAAAAAAGAAATGCGCTCTCATCACGATTATATTGATAGTCAGCAATTTATTTTATTTTTAGAGCAAATAAAACATCTAACTCCAAAAGTAGATATTATGATTGAAGCAAAGAAAAAAGATGAGGCAATGTTTCGATTAATTCGTCAATTAAAGTATCAAACAGATTATAGATTTATCGATGACACCACTTTTTTAGTAGAATAGAATATGCTATAATACAAAAAAGGAGGAAAACGTATGGAGTATAAAATTGGCGTTTTTGATTCAGGAAAAGGAGGACTTAGTATCCTACAAGAACTTCAGAAAATATTACCAACAGAAGATTATCTTTATTATGGAGATCAAATACATCATCCTTATGGGAGCAAGACCAAAAAAGAATTGTTAGAAATTACAAGATGGATTGTCAAAAATTTAAAAGAAAGAGGCTGTAAAGTAATTGTAATTGCATGTAATACAGCGACCACACATTGTATGGAAGAATTAAAAAAAGAATTTCCTGATTTAATTTTTGTTGGAACGGTTCCTGCGATTAAAATGGCTTGTGATAATCATTATAAAAATACGCTTGTTTTAGTTACTCCTACTACGGCAAAATCGAAAAGAATGAAAGAACTAATCCGAGATAATCAACAAGAAGATCAAAAAATTACGGTTGTTCCATGTAAGCAATTGGCAGAATATGTAGAAGCAGAAAAGTTTGAAGAAATTCCTCAAAAATTAAAAGAATTATTAGAACAATACCAACAAGAAAAAATAGATTCTATCGTATTAGGATGTACGCATTATTCATGGATTAAAGAAGAAATTCAAAAGATGTTTCCGAAGGCGGTATTATTGGATGGATCAATAGGAGTAGCAAAAGAAGTAAAAAGGCAATTAGAGAAAAATAATTTAATAAATAAAAAGAAAGAAGGCAGTAGTGTCATTTTAGAAAACTTTTAATTTTATTTTAAGAAGAGAAAAATGAAAATAATGCAAAATAAGCATTATTTTTTGTTTGACAAAATCGTAGGGGGGGGGGGGTATAATTTGAATAGAAGAAAATAAAACGGAGGAGAAAAGAAAAATGAAAAAAGAAAAAAAGAGCCATTTTAATCTATGGATATACGTAATTATTACAGTATGTATCTTATCTAGTAGTATTGCTTATAGTGCTTTGAATGCAACATTGAAAATTACAGGGGATGTGCAAATAATTAATGGTAACAATCGTTATGTACTACGCGAACAAAATAGTGAAAGGGAAGGAGGATTTTTAGGAACCGATATTGATAGAAAGAAAATCAAAACAATTTATTTTAATCAGCCTCCTGTTGTTGGTCCTTATGATGTATCTAAAGATGGAGACGGCAGTATTATGATGACGTGTACTACTAGGACTGACGGTTATTATTCGATAGCGATTACAGCAATAGATGGAACTTCCGCAGATCCATCAATTACTATAGATATGGGAACTTCACTTTATGAGTTTTTTTATGGGTGTGAAGCATTAGAAGAGGTACACTTTGGTTGGGTGGATTTTAGTAATGTTACAAGTATGGCTTATATGTTTTGCGGATGTAAGAACCTCACTGTAGTTTCTACTGATGGATATTATAAGACTATTCAAGTACCTAAATTAGACGATACAGATTATATGTTTGAAAATTGTGAAAATTTAACAGATATGTCATTTGTTGAATTCTTTCAATTTGGAGTTAATAAGCTAGATTATTGTGATTTTATGTTTTATAATTGTAAAAAAATAGTTTCTATTAATTTAAGTAATCTTACTTTAAGTTCGTCTCCTGATGTAGATGGAATGTTTTTGGGGTGTGAACAGTTAAAAACAATCTATTTAAATAAGGCAGATTTTACAAAGGCGTATGATCCTAGCCCACCAATATTATACCTCGGCAGCCTTTCTGGTGTTACAATTTATGTATTAAATGAAGCAAATAAAAAATGGTGGGAAGATGCATTAGTACAATCCCACGTGACTGGAACAGTTATCATTGCATAATAAATGTATCAGAATAAACTTATCGTAAATAAAATAAGAATAATAAAATAAAAAAGGGAGGAATGTTATTTCAAGATTATTTGATTAATTTATATTTATATGATAAATTATAATAATAATTAGAGGTGAATTATGGCGAAAAATGTTAAATTTTATAAGGCTCCCAAAATGGTGGCACTGTTAATTGCATCTGGGTTTATTTTAGTTGGTTGTAAGGATAAGCAAATGGAAATAGAAGAAGAGATACAACAAGTACAAGAAGAAAATCAAGAATTAAAGGATACCATTCAAGCATTAGAAAAAGAATTAGAACAAGAAGGAAAGGAAAATCAAGAATTAGACGAAAGTACAGTAGAGGAAATTGATTTACCAAAAGAAGCAGAAGATAGAAGTGAAGGAAATATCTCATCCCAAGAAACGAATGAAAATCAAGAAGATGATAATACATATTTTATTAACGAATTATATTTAATTGATCGAAGTATTCTTAATCCTGACATAGAATTTAGTGATGCTAGATATGATTTCGTTACCATGAAGGAACAAAGAAAAATAGAAAATTGTAAAAATCATTGTATTTATGAACAAGATTCCAATATGACTTGTGTTTCCTATATTTATCAATCCGTATTGACACAAACAAATCTTTCTATTGAATTGCATTTAAATGAATTTTCCTTAGAAAATAGAACATCGCCAAATCATTTTGTAATTACAATTCCTAATATTGGAAGCATCGATTTAATACAATATCCAGAAAGTAATACGTATCAAAAACAAAATGATGAAAACATGAAAAAATATCAACAATTGATTACTCCTCTTTCTAATGTAATTCATGCAGAAGACTATAAAAATGATTATACAAAAGAAGAATTACAAGTGTTATTAAATCAAATAAATAAAACCGACTATTTCGCTGAATTAAAAAACAAGGTAATGTAAGAATATAAATAAAATAATACTACAAGTAATTTAGATAGAGTATACAAATAGCAGAATGAGTAATAGAAATATTTGTACAGAGAAAACAGTATTTATTTAAAATATCTGTTTTTTTTGTTATACTTTTATTAGGAGGCGCTTATGGAACAAGAACAGATAAGGAATTTTTGTATTATTGCCCACATTGATCATGGAAAGAGTACTCTGGCAGATCGAATTTTAGAAAAAACAGGAGCCCTAGACAAGCGAGAGTTAAAAGCGCAAATGTTAGATTCTATGGATATTGAGAGAGAAAGAGGAATTACGATCAAACTGAATGCAGTACAACTTACCTATCAATATCAAAACAAATGCTATTACTTTCATTTGATTGATACGCCAGGACATGTTGATTTTTCTTATGAAGTATCTCGTAGTTTAGCAGCTTGTGAAGGAGCATTATTAATTGTTGATGCTGCCCAAGGAATCGAAGCACAAACCTTGGC
>CANQFX010000052.1 GCA_947600015.1 uncultured Bacilli bacterium | reverse complement strand
GACGTGTTAACCAGCTGCACCATGAGACCAAAATTGGTTGCGGGAAGTGGATTTGAACCACTGACCTTCGGGTTATGAGCCCGACGAGCTACCAAACTGCTCCATCCCGCGATAAATAATGGCGGAGGAAAAGGGATTCGAACCCCTGCGCCGCTCGCACGACCTCCCGGTTTTCAAGACCGGTCCCTTCAACCAGACTTGGGTATTCCTCCATCTGCGTCTTGTTTAGACGACAAATTGATTATATCATAGTAAAATTATGCCTGTCAATAAAATTTTATAACTTTTTCTGTGGAAAAAAGGGAAAATCTAATAGGATTTTCCCCAAAATACAACATGCTTTGCTTCTTTTCCACAATAGATGCAAGATCCTTGTGCTTTTTCCTCAGAAATGCAGCGAGAGCCAAATCCATCTGTTTCTTCTTTAATCTTTTCTTCGCAGTCACGATTTCCACACCACGTTGCTTTGATGAAGCCTGTTTTTTCAGAAGCAAGAGTTTTCATTTCTGCAAGAGTAGAAGCACAATAAGTATGTTCATTTAAGAAGGTAAGTGTTTTTTGATACATTTCCTTTTGAATGGTTTCTAATAATTCTTTGATTTTCATAGAAAGATTTTCTAGTTCTATCGTAGACTTTTCTAAAGTATCTCTTCTAGAGATTGTCACTTGATTTTCTTCTATATCACGAGGTCCGATTTCAATTCGAATCGGAATCCCTTGTACTTCTTGTTCTGCAAATTTAAAGCCAGGGGTTTTGTCACTATCATCTAATTTCGTTCGGATTCCTGAATCATTAAGAGAATGTAAGATCTCTGTTGCTTTTTCTAATACTCCTTCTTTATGAGCAGCAATTGGTACAATCATTACTTGCGTTGGAGCAATATGAGGAGGTAAGACTAGACCAGAGTCATCTCCATGAACCATGATAATTGCTCCAATAATTCTAGTAGAAAGACCCCAAGAAGTTTCGTAAGCACTGGATAATTGATTATTTTTATTTAAATATTGAATATGAAAAGCATCAGCAAAATCACTTCCAAAGAAATGACTCGTTGCAGATTGCAAGGCTTTTCCATCATGCATTAATGCTTCTACTGTATAGGTATCTTTTGCTCCCGCGAATTTTTCACTTTCAGTTTTTTTCCCACAAACAAGAGGAATAGCTAAATCTTTTGTAATAAAATCATAATAGACTTGTGCCATCATTTTTGTTCTTTCTTCTGCTTCTTCTTTTGTTGCGTGAAGCGTGTGACCTTCTTGCCATAAAAATTCTCTTGATCGCAAAAATGGTCTTGTTGTTTTTTCCCAACGAAGAACAGAATTCCATTGATTCCAAATTTTAGGAAGATCACGATAGGACTGAACACATTTTTTCCAATAATCACAAAATAACGTTTCGGAAGTTGGACGAATACAATATCTTTCCTCTAGTGTTTCTTCTCCTCCCTGTGTGACCCAAGCTACTTCAGGGGCAAATCCTTGGATATGATCTTTTTCTTTTTGAAGTAAATTTTCAGGAATTAACATAGGAAAATAAACATTAGAAACACCCGTTGCTTGAAAACGTGCATCTAAATTTTTTTGAATATTTTCCCAAATCTTATAACCATTTGGTAAATAATTAAGACATCCTTTCACATTAGAATAATCACAAAGTTTTGCTTCCATTACTACATCAGTATACCATTGGGCAAAATCTTCACTTCTAGGAGTGATTGCTTGTACAGTATGTTTTTCGTTTTTCATATAGACACCCTTTCTTTTTTATATTCTATCATAATTACCAAAATAAAGTAAATAAGAAGCAGGAAAAGAAAAATAATAAAACTAAAATTTCAACATAAAATGAAATAGGTGATATCATGCGTAAAAAAATCCTTTTCTTTTTATTCATTCTTTGTTTGTTTCCTTTTCCTGTGTTTGCGGAAGATAGTGCTCGGAGTAGTATTATAATGGATTTAGATAGTGGACGTATTTTATATCAAAAAAATGCTCATGAAAAAAGATTGATTGCGTCTATTACGAAAATTATGACTGCTATTGTAACATTAGAAAATGCAAATTTAGAAAAGAAAGTAAAGGTAGGGGAAGAAGTGTTAAAGATGTATGGAACCAGTATTTATATTTCTGTGGGAGAGAAGATGAAAATCAAGGATTTATTATATGGTCTTTTACTACGAAGCGGAAATGATGCCGCTGTCACTTTAGCCACTGCAGTAGCAAAAACAGAAGAAGATTTTGTAGCATTAATGAATGAAAAAGCACAAGAGATTGGAATGAAAAATACTATTTTCTCTAATCCACATGGGTTAGATGAAGAAACAAAAAATTATTCTACTGCTTATGATATGGCACTTCTTTCTAGATATGCTTATCAAAATGAAACTTATAGAAAAATTGTAGGAACCAAAAAATATACGGTATCAACAGGAGAAAAAACTTATCTTTGGTATAATCGCAATAAATTGTTATCGACGTATCCTTCGTGTACAGGAGGAAAAAATGGGTATACTCCAAGTGCGGGAAAAACTTTAGTAACGACAGCCAGTAAAAATAATTTGAATCTGACTATTGTAACGTTAAAAGATGGAAATCCCTATGATAATCATGAAGCATTATATGAATCTTTTTTTAATCGCTTTCAAAACTATACCGTTGTAGATAAAAATAATTTTCGTATGGATAAGAATTTTTATCCAGGAGATCTTTATTTAAAAGATTCTTTTATCTATCCATTAACCGAAGAAGAAGCGAATCGAATCAAAACAACAGTTCATATTGATTCTAAGACAAAAGAAGAAAAAGTAGGGGAAATAAAAATTAGTTTAGATAATCAAATTATTGGTAGTTTAAATATTTATAATAAAGAAAAGAAAACAAAAAAAGAAGAGAACTTCTTTTTTCAAAAAATAAAGCAATTATTTCGAAGATAAACGAAAGAAATTAATACTAGGCCTACAGAATAAGCGAATTCCAAAACCATTTGTTCCAATCCCACTAGAAATATATAATTGAGAGTTTTTTAATTGATAAAATTCTTGATCATAAGTTGTTGCTCCTTCTACTTTAGAGAGAGCTCCTAAAAAAGGAATACGAATATTTCCATTGTGAGAGTGACCTGCTAAAAATAAATCGGAAGGATAAGTAGTTAACACAGAATCTACAGAATCAGGTTCATGTAGTAGTGTAATAGTAAAAATGTTAGCGTTATGGGTGGGTTCTTTAAAATAGCGAAAAGCTTGGTCAATATCTTGTTGTTCTTTTAATGCACTAGAGAGACCAACGAATAAAATAGGATTTTGCTCGTTGTTATAGATTAAGTCATAATCATTATTTAAAATAGTAAACTCACTTTGATTTAAAATAGTCGTAAAATTTTCTCCATCTTCTTCTCCTATTACAGCATATTTTCCTAATGTAGCATGGATACTTTTTAATTTTTTAATTAATTTTTCTTGTTGTTTGGAAGACAAAGAGTAATCATCATCAATTAAATCTCCTGTAAATACTACTAAGTCTGGGTTTCGAACATTGATTTGTTTTACTAAGTTATCTACTTCTTGATTAAAAACGGTACTTCCATAATGTAAGTCAGAAAAATGAATTAATTTTAATCCATCAAAATTACTAGGAATTTTTTCATTGATAATTCTTTTTTCTTTTACGATCAGACGTGTTGTGGAAATATAAGTAGTATATAGATAAAAACCAATGAATAATAAAATGAAAATAAAACTAAATTTAAACGTCGCAATAACAATTTTTTTCCTTCTTTCGCGATGCTCTTCTGCAAGAAGTTCTTTTTGTTTTTTTTGATTTAATTCTTCTCTTGTCATCTATCTTCACCAATTCTATTGTATCATAAGTTTGATAAATATAGTAAAAAAATGAAAACTATGGTAGACTAGAGTTGGTGATTTGAATGAAGTATGATGTAATTATTATTGGGGCAGGACCAGCAGGACTTTTTTCTGCCTATGAATTAGTAACAAAAAATCCGAAGTTAAAGGTTGCTTTGGTGGATAAAGGAAGAAAAGTAAAAAATCGTTTTTGTCCAATGAATAAGAATAAGACCAGTTGTAAGAACTGTAATCCTTGTCAGATTTTATCTGGGTATGGTGGTGCTGGAACGTTTTCTGATGGAAAATTGAATTTTATTCCTAAACTAGGGAAAAGTGATTTATTTAAATATATGAGTGAAAGTGAAGCCTATCAGTTGATTGATGATACGGAAGAAATTTTTACGAAGTTTGGTATGGATAGTGAAGTATTTCCTAAAAATATGGAAGAGGCGGAAAAAATAAAACAAAAGATTGCTATCGAAGGAGCAAGACTTTTACTTATTAAACAAAAGCATTTAGGAAGTGATCATTTACCAGAGTATATTGAGAGATTTTCTGCCTATTTAGAAGAGCATGGGGTAGATTTATATGAAAATATGGATGTTATCGATATTGTCAAAAAAGGATTCGAATATGAAGTGGTTTCTCAAAAAGAAACACTTGTTGGTAAAAGAGTCATTGTAGCGCCAGGAAGGACAGGAGCAAAGTGGGTACAAGAATTAGCGGATAAATATCATATCTCTTATTTATCACAAAGTATAGAAATTGGAGTTCGCGTAGAGGTAAGAAGAGAGATATTACAAGAAATTACAAATATTATTTATGATCCTACTATTTTTATTAAAACAGATACTTATGGGGATGAGATTAGAACATTCTGTACCAATCCAGGAGGATTTGTTGCTAAGGAAAACTATTATGGTTATATTTGCGTTAATGGTCATGCGTTAAAGGATATTAAATCAAATAATAGTAATTTTGCTTTTATTAGTCGAGTGAATTTAACAGAACCTGTTACCAATACAAGAGAATATGGGGAATCTATTGCAAAAATTGCCAATGTATTGGGAGATTCTAAGCCAATTATTCAATCGTTAAAAGATTTAAGAAATGGTCATCGTTCTACTTGGAAAAGAATTAATAAAGGGTTTATTGAGCCTACCTTAAAAGATTGTGTCGCAGGAGATTTGGCTTTAGTATTACCACATAGAATTATTACTAATATTTTAGAAGGATTAAAAAAATTAGATGAGATAATTCCAGGAGTAAATAATGATGAGACGTTATTGTACGGACCAGAAATTAAGTTTTTTAGTAATGAGATTACAACGAATAATCAATTTAAATTAGAAGAGGAAGAAATTTATTTTGTAGGAGATGGTGCCGGTAAAGCAGGAAATATTGTGACTGCTGCCGCAACGGGATTAGTTGCTGCTAGAGATATTTTAGAAAGGACAAAGGAATCATGAAAAAAATAAGTCGTTTATTTGTTATCCTAGGATTGATTGTTTTATTTACAGGATGTGGAGAAAAGAAATCGGTAAAGGAAGAACTTTTGGGAATTTCGTACGATATGCAAGGAAATGAAACAACACTAGAACAATATGAGACTGAACATCCTGTTGTTGCGATGTATATTAAAAATTATGGGTCTATTGTAATGGAGTTATATCCAGAATATGCACCTAATACTGTCAATAATTTTATTTCTCTTATCAAAGACGGATTTTATGATAACAATACCTTTCATCGTTTGGTTCCAGGCTTTGTTTTACAAGGAGGAGATCCAACTGGAACAGGTACAGGAGGGCCAGGCTATACTATTCAAGGAGAATTTCGTGAAAATGGAATAAAAAATGAGTTAAAACACGACAAATGGATTGTGTCTATGGCTCGTAGTCAAGATTATAATTCTGCAGGTAGTCAATTTTTCATTATGTTAGAAAAGACAGACTATTTAGATGGAAATTATGCTGCCTTTGGAAAAGTAATTGATGGGAAAAAAATAATTGCACGAATAGAAAAAGAAGAAGCAGTCATGAATCAAGAAACCGGACAATTACGAAATAATTTGACAATCAAAAAAACTTTAATAGATTTAAAAGGGAAAGAATATCAAGAAGTAAAAAAGCAATAAGTCAAAAAACAAAAAAGGAAGTAGACTGTTACTTATACTCCATTTTAGATGCACAATTTAGAAAGATTGAGGAAACTTCCTCTTTTTTTGTTTGACAAAATTGTAGGGGGGGGGGGTATAATTTGAATAGAAGAAAATAAAAGTGAAGGAGAAAAAGATGGAAATGAAAAGAAATAGGAGAAATAATTTAGTACTTACTCTTTCTATATTAATAGTAATTGTAGTAGGTATAACAATCGTTTATGCTGCTTTAAGTGCCAGTTTAAAAGTATCAACCAGTAATATTACGCAAAATGTAGTGAGTTGGAATGTAGGCTTTGAAGTAGGAACTGGAACAGTAAAAGGGGAGACATATAATCCTAATTCTAGTACCGCAGGAATTAGTTGTGAAAACGCGACAGTGACGAGCAATTCTATTAGTATAGGTGCAACTACTTTAACAAAACCAGGAGATGCTTGTTATTGGCGTGTTACAATAGAAAATAATGGAACAATCGATGCGAAACTAACTTCAATTCAAACCACTGCCCCAAGTGGAGTAGAATGCACGGGAATGAATACAGGAAGTATATTTTGTGGAAATGTACGATATTATATACAAGTTCCATTTGAGTCAAATGCTATGTTACAAGTAAATACTATTATTTCGGCAGGAACTTCTAAAACTGTAGATTTTGTTGCTCAAATTCCTACGGCAAACGATTCACTTGCTTCGAAAGCGATTACTCATACAGGAATGGGATTCACTCTAGTTTGGAGTCAAAATTAAAAAAAATAAAAAAGTAGTAAACTTGTTAATTGAAGGATATAGGAAAAGTGAAAAAGAAAAATTGTCTAAGGGGATTTTTCTTTTTCAAAACCTTTTCCTTTTCTTCTTTGTTATAAAAGAGAACGTAGAGCAATATAAACATCTAATCATGTTAGATTTAGATGAAAAAGGGTTAAAGGATTTATCCAAAGGAGATGAATTAGTCATGGAATATGAGAAGAAGGTAGTAGACTTAAATGAAGAAGAAACCTTCCAAAGTGCAATGAGTTATGAAGAAGATCAAAAACTGATACTAAACATCGAGAAAAAGATAGCGCTAGAACAAGGGAGAGAAGAAGCTATCAAAGAACTAGCCAAGAATATGTTAACAGACAATGTATCCATAGAAAAGATACAGGAATATACAGGACTAAGCAAAGAAGAGATTGAAAATCTAGGACGTTAATGGTTCTAGATTTTTCGTAGGGATATAGTATATACTAAATCTTATTAATGGTACTTATCCTTGGTTCGTTGGAAATACTATTGAACTTCTAAAAGGGTAGACCTTATCGCTCTGCTTCCGAGCAGCAGTTCACTTACTTTGAAAGCGATTGCTCATACAGGGGTAGGTTTTCATTTAGTCTAGAGTCAAAATCAAATAGGTAATCAATCAGAAAATAGAGAATCCTCTGGATTTCTTTTTCGTTGTGCGATATAATAAGGGAAGAATAGGGAGGGTCATATGGCAATTTCAAAAAAAGAAATAAAGAAGATGGATGCTTATTTTAGAGCACTTAATTATTTATCCGTGGGCCAATTATATTTATTAGATAATCCATTGTTGCGGAGGCCTCTTAGTATTGAGGATATTAAACCGAATGTGGTAGGTCATTGGGGAACGGCTCCAGGGCAAAATTTTATTTACCTTCATTTAAATCGGGTAATTAAGAAATATAATTTGAATATGATTTATCTTTCTGGCCCAGGACATGGTGGAGAAGCAATGATTGCGAATCATTATTTAGAGGGAGTATATTCTAGATTTTATCCAGAAATTACAGAAGATGAAGCTGGTATGAAAAAATTATTTAAGCAATTCAGCTTTCCAGGTGGTATCTCTTCTCATGTTGCTCCCGAAACTCCTGGATCAATTCATGAAGGAGGGGAATTGGGATATAGTTTGGCTCATGCAGCAGGAGCGGTTTTAGATAATAAAGATTTAATTGCTGCTTGTGTCGTAGGAGACGGTGAGGCAGAAACAGGACCTTTGGCCACTTCTTGGCATATTAATAAATTTTTAAACAAGAAAAGTGATGGCGTTGTTTTACCTATTTTACATAGAAATGGCTATAAAATATCAAATCCTACGATTTTTGGTAGAATGAGTGAAGAAGAATTAGAAGATTTTTTCTATGGACTAGGATGGAAACCATATTTTGTGACAGGAAAAGACACATTGAAGATGCATAGTGAAATGGCAAATACAATGGATTTAATAATCAAACAAATCAAAAAGGTGAAACAAACTGGGAAAGGAAATTATCCTATACTAGTTCTTACGACTCCAAAAGGATGGACAGGTCCAAAGAAGATAGAAGGGAAAAAAATAGAAGATTCTTTTCGTTCTCATCAGGTTCCTATTGCGATATCAAGAAAAAATCCAGAAAACTTACCATTGATTGAAAAATGGTTGAAGAGTTATCATCCTGAGGAATTATTTGATGAAAAAGGAAAATTGAATGCGGACCTAAAGGAATTATGTCCGAAGTTTTCTAAATGTATGGGTGCAAATACCATATGTAATGGAG
>CANQFX010000051.1 GCA_947600015.1 uncultured Bacilli bacterium | reverse complement strand
GTCTGGCGTAGGTTCTTTTGAATTTTCATCTTTATTGGTAGGATTATTTTGTTCTTCATCATCGGTAGGTTTCGTTGGCGTTTCCTCTGGCACCTTGTCTTGTGGTTTTTTATCCTGATTTGTATCTTCTTGCGGTTTTGCTGTTTGCGTTACCGTTGGTTTCTTTTCCTCTGTTTCTGTAGGAGTTTCTTCTCGTTTGGATATCGTTGGTGTTTCTTCTTTCGTCATTTCTGACTGAACCGTGACACTTTTCGTAGTACTTTGAGACGTGGTTGTAGCTCCTGTAGAATGATAGAAATTACTAGACGTAGCCTGTGAACCACTGGACTGTGAATTTTCATTGCTTGAACCACTGTTGCCAGAAGCATATTGTTGGACGGAAACAACTACTGGTGGATTTTTCTGATTATTTAATAACACAGAAGGGGCATTTTGTGATGGTGGATTATTTTTAATTTTTTCTCCTAAAACAGAATGTGGTAAAGTAGCACCTAAAAATCCACCGTCAAATAATCCTTTATGTTTGGAAATTGCAAATCCTGAAGTTTTTGCTCCCGTAAGTTCTTCTATTTTCTTTAATACCTCCGCATCACCATTCTTTTTAAAATCACTGATACTATGTGCCAAAAGGGCAGAACCATTCATGGCATCATACATTTTCTGAGAATCCCATAAATTATCATCATAAATATCATGATATTGCTTCGCAATTTCTTGTAGCAAACTCATTAATCCAAAGGTTGAAGTACCATGCTGCTCTGCAATAGAATAAGCCGTAAGAGAAACATCTAGCATCTTTATTAAATTTTTAAAATCTTTTTCTACTTGCTTTTTTAAACCATCGGCATAATCCTCAATTTTATTGATAACATCCTTATAACAATTTTCATGTTCTCTTTGTT
This sequence comes from uncultured Bacilli bacterium, assembly GCA_947600015.1. GTDB lineage: Bacteria > Bacillota_I > Bacilli_A > RF39 > UBA660 > CANRGD01. The sequence continues at coordinate 7,666 of CANQFX010000051.1, read as the reverse complement.
CTGATTTTAAGGTTTCTAATGCACTTTCCAAGTGGGACTCACTATTGGCATGTCCTCCTAAGGAACCTATTCTTGCAAAGGAAGATGAGGAAACCTCACTCAAATTATTTTTGCTGGACTTAAGTTCTTTTTTATCAATACATGCAACATAATCACTTTTTGCCATATTCTCACTCCCTCTCTTACAAACTTGATTGCAATTGATTTATTTCTATTTCTACTTCACGAAGTTTATTTGATAATTGTGTCAACGTACTTTCTAATCCTCTCAACATAGAAGAATGAAAATCAGCTGGGCCTGATGACGAATTTTTTTCTAAATTTTGTTTCTCTCTACTTATTTTTTCTCGCGTTTCTTCCATCAATTCATTAATTGCCGTCTTTAGTTTTTGTAATTCTCTAATTCTTTGCATCGTCGCTGCATCTAAAACTTCTACGGTAAGATTACTTACTGCTAGTTTTGCTTCTTCGATTTGATTAATTAATTCCTGCGCTTTTTGATAAATTGGCATCTCTCCATTAATACAGAAAGCATATGGACTTAGTCCATGACTCTCTTCTTCTTCTAATGATTTTAACAAATTAACCAAATGTGATGTCTCTGCTCCAGACCAACCATTAACTATATTATATGCCCGATCTATTTTAATGATTTGTTCTTTTACTGCATCAACGTCTGAAACACTATTTACCTTGAATTCCATCTAACTTCCTCCTCTACCAAATGCCTTGTCTTGTAAATAGAAAAAATTCTCTACTTACAACACATTGCATTTGCAATGTGATTTTATTGTCCTTCAGATTGACTCCATGCTGCAATCGAATCTCCTACGTTATTAATCTCTTTATTAAAATGAGATTTATATTGTGGAAATTTTTCTTGTTCAAATTCATCCCACTTTGACTTAAAATCAACAGATGAAGTACCTTGCCATACTTGACTGTTATTAACATTTTCATTAATAAGTGCAGAAAAATCTTTTAAGTTTGCTTCTAGACGATCCGTATCAGCAATAATATCATTTTGAATTCTTGTTAATTCTCCGTAATTAAATGCCATATTCTTCTCCTTTCTTATCCATTAATAGAATTTAATGCTTGTTGTTCTGCCTGTTTATATCTTTCAATTTGATCATTTACTCTAGCTTCATATTGGGACATTAGTTCATATCCTTCATTTAAATCCGCCTTAAACTGATTAAATTGTTCAAGTAGACTAGTGTATACTGCTTCTGCATTTGTATCACCTTCTACCCAATAATTATGCATATTACTAATACTTGCAGACAAAGATTCAATTAGACTATTAAATTCTTCTTTTTTGGTAGCAATATTACTACTTAATTCTTCCATTGCTACTTTACTATAATTGGTTGTATCCATTCTTTCACCTCCCTTATTATCATAAGAATATTTCATTCTACATCCGAACCCATATCCTTATATATTTATTATAAACTTTCTATTCCTTATATTGCAAGTTGTTTTCAAAGTCTATACACTTTTTTACATTTCTTTATAGATTCCTTCTTTTTCTTCTTTTTCTGCATAAAATTATATAGGTGTTTATAAACACCAAATAAAAAGTTTTGAATAACTTATATTAGAAATAGATAAAGAGGTGGAGACAATGAGAAGTAATCGCTGTATTAAAAATTTACTAAAATTAATTTGCTTACTACAAAAGAATTCTCAAAATAAGTGTTGTCTAGAAGATGGATGTACCAAACCTTTCTTAGGTCCTACAATAAATAGTATTTGCTATAACACAAGAGTTATTACGTTATATAAAAAAGATGGTAGCATTTTTACTACTACTTATACAAACCAAGAAACTATACAAACAAGTTCTTTCTTCCGTGTAGAAAAAGTATTTGATGATTGTGCAATCCTTTTAATCTTAAGTGAAGAAAATGGAACTTATACATCAACAAATCAAACAATTACAGTATCACTTGATTGCATTTGTGCGATCCAATGTATTTCTGATGTAGTAGTAGAAAATTTATGTTTATAAGAAAGGAGGTTTTCTTATGTGTAATGAAAAAGAACAAAAAAATTGTGGTTGCATCTCAGAAATTTTAGGAAAAATCTTAATGCTTCAAAATCAAAATTTTGATAATGAAAGTTATGCAGGATGTGATAAACCCTATTTAGGCCCAGTATGCAATAGTATTTGCTACAACACAAGACCTATTACTCTATATAATTGCTGTACTGGAAACCCTTGGAGTTTTCCTTATACTTTAAATGGTACAACAAATACTTCTAGCGTTTTTCGTGTAGAAGCACTTGATGATTGTTGCTGCACATGTAGAATTTTAGCTTTTGATGAAACTACCAATGGATATGTTAGTACCAATGATTTTGCTACAATCGATTTAAATTGCGTTGGAGCAATTCGTTGCTTAGCTGATACTTTTATCGATGTTTGCTAACAAAAATTCTAGGAATCCCTAGAATTTTATTATGTTCATAAAAACGAAAAAAAAATTCGTTTTTTTTATGAATCAAATTCAATCTTTTTAATGTCTTTAATCATTATAATATCATTATCTAATGTAACAACATGTTGATTCGTTTTTGCTATTAAACTCGTATGATATATTTTTTTATCGGTAGAAATGATAATAGGAATATTATAAGAATAACCCATTCCACTAAAGATTTGATCTAATGTTGCTTCTATATTTCCTTCTAATACAGAGTCATCTTTTCTTTCCTCTTCATTTTTTAAATAACATACTTCTTTATTATTCGTAATTTTTTTATCAATGATATTTTGATAAACTCTTGGTAATTTTTTCATAATTTTTCTCCTTTTTATATTTTATGAATTTTAGATATAAAAATTGCTTGTTTTTGGTATAATATAAAAGTGAGGGATCATTATGAACAAATTAAAATTAAATTTAAAAATCCTAATTCCAATTTTTTTACTTTCTATCATTAGTATTATTACAATTTATAGTGCCAAAACCTATACATCACAAAGTTTAGGAAACCTTGCTTTAAAACAAACGGTTTGGTATATCATTGGAGGATTTTTAGTTTTCATACTCATTCGTTTAAAAAATGAATATTTATATCGTCATGCATGGTTTTTATATATTTTAGGAAATATTTTACTACTTGGTCTTCTTTTCTTTGGTACCCCTATCAATAATAGTAAATGTTGGTTTACCATCCCTGGAATTGGAAGTATTCAACCCAGTGAGTTTATGAAAATATTTTTGATGTTAGTTCTAGCAACCATGATTCATAATTTTCGAAGTGACTATGATAATCCAACCATAAAAGAAGAATTTATCTTTATATTAAAAACATTAGGAATCGTATTAATTCCATCTATTTTAACCTTTCTACAACCAGATACAGGAGCAGTAATTATTTATCTTATCATTTATTTTGTTATGATGTTTGCCTCTGGGATTCGAATTCGATGGTTTTTAGGAGCAGGACTTTTTTTAATTCTTACGATTGGTACTATTTTAGGTCTTTACTTTTATAAAGAAGAGTTATTCATTCGTTTATTTGGTAGTTCTATCTATTACCGACTAGATCGTATTTTTGATTGGCAAAACGGTTCTGGACTGCAACTAGAAAATGCTTTAGCTGCGATTGGTTCTTCTGGATTTTTTGGTCACGGTTTTAATCAAACTCCAATATATTTCCCAGAGGCATCTACTGACTTTATTTTTGCTGTTTTTGCTTCTAATTTTGGATTATTAGGAGTTATCATTTTATTAGGAACCATTATTTATCTTGATGTTCAAATTATTCTTTTAGCCAGAAAAAAAATATTAGATACAGATAAATTTATTCTAGCAGGAATTGCAGGAATGCTTGTTTTCCAACAAATTCAAAATATTGGAATGACCGTAGGAATTCTTCCTATTACCGGAATTACACTCCCTTTTATCTCTTATGGAGGATCTAGTCTTCTTTCTTATATGTTAATCGCAGGAATTATTCTTAACATCTCTATGGAAAAAACTAGAAAATATAAATATAAATAACCATTAAAAATAACCATTAAAAAAATATGATTTTCATCATCATATTTTTTTTAATTTACATAAATACCATATAGCATTAACAGAATCAATTTATTTTGCTATTTTATTATATTGGTAATCATCAAAGTTTGTATACTCAATAAATTCTATTTTACATGGTAATTGTTCTTTGGCTTTTTCTTTAATTTTTCTATACACTTGTTCTAATAAATCATCCAATCCTATGGAATACTCTTCCCATTTATCATCTTCGATTACCGTATGATATTTATCATGGGCAAATCCTAATACTAGCGAAGTATTTTCCTTGAAATATTCTTCTGCATCATAATCATACAAAACCTTGCCATGTTTTATTTCCTCTCCAAACCAATGATGAACTTCAATCACATTTTGATAAGTTGTTTCAACCAGTTCTTTCAACACATTATAATTTGATTCTTCTTGTAACACTTCAATTTGCTCTTGTGTTAAATTCTCAATATTAAGATAATTTCTAATAAAAAAATACTTTAATTTAAGATTAGCAACGGACAATTCCTTTTCTAGTTGTAAATCTGCATCCTTAAAGTAAGGGCTTGTTACTAATGCCTTTTCAATGGATAATAAATCCAATTTTTCAATTAAAACACTTTCTAATACAGTATAATATTTTTTTTGCAATTGTAGATATTGTAAAGTTAAATGATTATCTAAAACAAAGTTATGTTGCTTAGCTTTATTTATATCAATTGCTGGATTAATTTTGTATATCTCTAACATGTTTTCACCTACCCTATTTTTGCGGTAATAAAATCAAGTTTATTCCAATACTCTTTTGGTACTGTATATATTTTACCCCACGAAGAAACTAAAAAATCACCATTCTCTGTAATTCCTCGCAATGTCATAGCATGTCCTGCTGTTGAATCAGAAACAGATGTATATCCCAAAAGACTGCCATCTGTCATCATAATATTTGAACCAACTGGTGCATCTGCGGAAATAGAATACCCATTTTGCAGTGCTTCTTGTAGTTTCTGTACTGTACTATTATAATCTGCTTCCTCTATACTACCAAACTGTAAATCAAGATTAATTCCTTTACTTTGAAAATAATTGGTCATCCATTGCATACATCCATCAGCACTAACAAACTTATTCGATTGAGCTTCGGCTGAAAACATTCCATCGATCCCGATTTCTCTCAATTTTGACATTAACTCTTCTTTGGTATTTATTTGAGCATCATATCCCAATAACTGTTTTCCTATTTCGTTATATGTATCATATATTTCTATATTTTGTTTTACAAATCCCGATACGACTGAATTACCATAATCATCCAATCCATCTAACATATATCCATTCTCTATTAAAGCTAGAACAGCTTCAGAACTATCTGTACATTCTTTCCCTAATAATACTCTTGCAGCTTCTATATTATCTTTAAAAGATTGCTTTTGTCTATAGCCTCCAGTTTGAAAATGAACTTTTCCTTGCATATTACACCAAAGATCTACTACTAACTGGTCATGATTCAGCGTTCCATCTTCATTTATCATATGAAATCCAAACTTTTCATAAAATAAATTATCATTGTAATTTAGTTGTTCAAAAATAAAGTTTGCCATCCTAACATAGCAACACCCTCTGTTTGAAATATCTTGTAAAATTCCTTCTATTTGCTGTTTCGTACAATTCGGATAGTACTCTCTTATCGTAGATTCAATATTTTCTAATTTTATTTTTGTATTCCTATCTTTAATTTTTTTCTTAAATAATTTAAGAGGTGAACTTTGATCCCCTCCATATGGATCCGCACCCTTTTGAATCTGTGGTGTATTTATCGATACATCGATTCCTTTAATCATATTAATACATTGTTGTAATTCCTGAGTAGATAAAGATGTAATATATGCTCGACAATTATTTTTAGATGTAATCACATTTGCATCTCCTGTTTGTAAATAATATTCTAAATATTCCATTCCTCTTCCATCAAATCTAGGATCTGCATTAATTGTATCAATCACATTTTGAACAAACTGTAAATTCTCATTGACTTTCTTACTTTTAAAATAGTCAAACATAGCATTAAAGTATCCTGCTCCATTACTTGATAATGTATTTTGATTTGATTTTGACATGTAACTTGCAAAATCTTTTATCTCTGCCATTGTCACAGTCCGATATTCTCCATCTACGATCAATCTAATAGAATTTTGACCTCCATTAATTGTCCCTGAAACTAATGCCCCCATGATAAAGGATTCTTTCATCGCATCAGTTAACTCATCCACATTGATTGTTTTTCCCAAAAGAATCGAATCTAATACTCCTGAGGTAAATAATTCCTGTACCGCTTCTTGTCCTCCTTCTTTGAACATCCGCACAAGAAAATTAGAGCCTGGGTTATCTCCTAAACCAATAATTCCTCCTGCTTTTTCCAATATTGCATCCGATGCCCCTGAGAATATTCCATAAAGTACTGCCTTTTGGGTACTATATCCTTCTACTATTGCACTATGGTATGCACTTCCTCCAGATGATACTCCTAAACTAACGCTTCCTAAAGTTGGATTCATCGTAGATAATACTATCGCTGGCAACATATTTCCTATCCCTTGGTTTAATTTATAATTCCAATCTAATAATTTTCCATAATTCTCAGTATAATCAATTACACTAGAACTACTCTTCCCTTCTGTGATTAATCCTAATGCTTCTTTTTCTTTTTCACTCGCCAAAGCTTGTAATAAATACATACTTTCATATTCATCGCTTGTTCTTACCTCATCCGAGGCAAACCAGGCTTCTAATCCATCAACAAAGGATTCTACCCCGTCTCCTAATCCTTTTCCACCAACTTTTAAATGATTCTTTAATTTCTCTAGTCCTTCTGGATCATCTTTTAAAGAATCTAAAAACTTTTTCGCTTTTTGTTCTCCTGCCAGTTGATTAATTGTATCTCTTGTATCTTCTAAATATTGATTTGCTTTCTCTTTCCCTTCGGTTACATACAAATAATTATACATATTGGCTAGATTAGGATTCGTCTTTGATGCCTCCGCTAAATCTGCAAATTCTTCTTCATATGCTTTCGCTACTCCATAATCAATTCCATTTTCTTTTAATATCTCATATAATTCAAAGGCACTGATTTTTTCTTCATGCGTTTTATTATATTCTTCTACAAAATCACTTCTCGAATCCATTACTTCGCTTGGATTAGTAAATTCTTTTAATATTTCTTCTTTATTAATTTTTCTTTCTTTTCCAAATTCCCTAAAACTTTCTTCTTGCATTAAATATTCATATTCTATCTGCTTCTTTTCTTGTTCTAATTTATATATTGCGTTTTCAAATGTTGCTTTATTCGTTTCTAAATAGTTCATGTATTCTTCAAACTGACTATAATTATCAAATCCCATTTCTTGTACAATACTATCTAAACTTTCTGGTGTTTCTAGGGTTTTTCCTGTTTCAGGATTTGGAGTAGTTGGTGTTTCTAACGTTTCTCTTGATATTTTCCCCTCTCCAAAAGATTTCTCTTTTCCCTTCTGCAGAGTTTCTCTTAATCTTTTTAATTCTTTATCAAAAGCATTTACCTTTTCTTCATAATCATTTATTTGAAGATCAAGTTGTTCTTTTGATTCTTTTACTTT
>CANQFX010000050.1 GCA_947600015.1 uncultured Bacilli bacterium | reverse complement strand
GAAAGGAAAGCACCATAGTAAAAGTAAGGAAATTTTGAAATTATTACCAATTGCTTTTTCTTTTCCTCTATGGTAAAATTTTCATAGAACAAAGAAAGGAGAAGTAAAATATGAAAAGAAAAACAATTTGGACCAGTTTCATTCTATTAGGAATAGTAACTTTTCTAACATTATCTGGAGGATATTTATTTTTATTTACACCTTCCGTTTCTGCAGAAGGAAAGTATATTGCACCAACAACAAATCTTCAACAAGAAATTGATTCTGCAAAAAAAGGTGATACCCTTCAGTTGGGAAAAGGTGATTACGGAGATTCTAATACTCCTATTACAATTAATAAAGCTATTACAATTGAGGGTGCTGGGGCAAATTATGATGAAACAGAAATTGTGACCAATATCGTAATTGAAGGAACAACAGCAGAAGATACCGTTACATTGAAGCGTTTTTCTACTGCAAAAGTAACTCCTTCAAAAGACGTAACTTATGTGGAAATAAAATCACCTGTAAATTTAGTGATAGATGATATAGATATTTGGCAAATATATCGTTCTGATGTAAAAAAATACCAATCACATTGTCTTAAAATTACAGGAGATGCTGCTAGTGGTAGTAATGTCACGATTCAAAATACCAGTAGATTTGCTGGATGGTATGATGCAATTGCGGTAGAAAATGCTTCGAATACGACAATCACAATTGACCATTCAGAGGTTGAAGGACAACATGCGTTTAACTTAAATAAGGGAAATGGAAATAAAGTTATCGTTAAGAATAATAGTACTATCACAGGTCGTGCGAATTTCATGGAGAGTACGGAAGGAATTGCAATTGTTGAACAACAAAATTTAAATATGGAAATCCATGATTCTAAGATTATAGGAACGATTCCATCTTCCTCTGTAAAGGATTCTGAAACTCATGTATTTTCTTTTGATGGAGATGGGCAAAGTAATAATGTCACAATCAGTATTGATGGAAATTCTACCATTGAAGATAAAAGCAAAGCAACAGGAAGTTCCGTAATTAACTTTGGTCAAAAAAATACAGCAGACCATAAGAATGTAGTAAAAATTGCTGGTACGGTAAATTGGACAATGGCTGAGGGTATTGAATTAGGACCTAAAACAAAATACAATGAAGCAGATGATAAAAGTTATTTTGTTGTAGGAATCCATGATCGTAAAATGAATGCTACAATTAAAGCCTATGATAAGGAACAAGAAATTACTGATTTAACTTCTTCTATTAAAGATAAGACAGAAGTTAATGAAGAGGGTAAATTATATCGTTTTAAAGGTTGGTATACCGATAAAGACTACACAAAAGAATATGCTGATGGAGACTATACTACTCCACCAACCGAAAATATGGATATTTATGGGAAATATGTTCGTTTATATCAAGTAAAGATTGGTGAGCAAACATATAAAGTAGAAAAAGGAAAAAAATTAAATGATTTAGAGGAAGTCGAAACAATCAAAGAAGAATTAGAAAAGCTAAAACAAGGAGAAAAAACCTTTAAGCATTATGCTAATTCCAATGATCCATTTACTTCGATTGGAACTACTGTAGATGAAGTAATAAATGCAGATATAACAGATGATATGACAATTATCGCAGAACATACAATCACAGTAAAAATCCAAGGTAGTGAATTTTCAAAAACAATAGATGAGGGCACAACCTATGATGACTTCTATTCCAATAATAAAGCAGAAATAGAAAGTGCAGTAAACAAGGATGGAAAGAAATTCGCTGGATTTAGTAATGAACCAGAAAACTTTACGCAAAACATAGAATTAATTCCAACTTATACTGTTCATGTAACAATCAAAGGAACTAGTTTTGCAAAAGATATTGCCGATGAAACGAGTTATGAAAGTTTTTCTTCACAATATTTAGAAGAAATCAAAGGTATATTTGAAGAGAAAAATAAAACGTTTAAAGAATTTACCAACAAGCCAGAAGAAAAATTTACGGCAAATATTGAACTAGAAGCAAAATGTAGTGTAACAGTAAAAATCAAAGACAGTGAATTTTCAAAAACGATCGATGAAGGTACAACGTATGAAACATTTGCCTCTACTTATGAGAGTGAAATAAATAATGCAGTAGAAAAAGAAGAGAAGACATTCACAGATTTTGCTAGTAAACCAGATACGTTTACAGAACATACTACTTTAGAACCAAAATATACAGTAAAAGTAACGATTCAAAAGAAAGATGGTTCTACAGAAGAATTTACATTAGAAGAAGGAAAGTCTTTAAGTAGTTTAAGTGGAGAGAATAAAATCAGATTCGAAGAAACGAAAAAAGCAATAGAATATAACTTTACAGGATTTATAGAACAACAAACAAATACACCAGTAAAGGAAACGGATGCAATTACAAAGCATATGACATTAATTACTCAGTTTGAGAAAAAAGTACCAAATGTTTTATATCAATCTCATGTAGAAAAGATTGGATGGCAAACTTATGTTAAAAATGGTACTACGAGTGGTACAACGGGGCAAACAAAACGAGTAGAAGCAATTCGTATAGAAGTAGAAAATACAGATTATTCCGGTGAGGTTTCTTATCGTACCCATGTAGAAAAAATCGGATGGCAAGACTATGTAGGAAGTAATGCAATAAGCGGAACAACGGGTCAAGCCAAGAGAATTGAGGCAATTGAAATCAAACTAACAGGAGAACTTGCAGACAAATATGATATATATTACCGAGTACATTGTGCCACATATGGTTGGCTAGATTGGGCCAAAAATGGAGCAAGTGCAGGAACAACAGGATTTGCTAAGCGTATGGAAGCAATTGAGATTAAATTAGTGGAAAAAGATGGAGAAGCTCCAGGACCTACAGAACAACCATTTATTGAACCATTGCTTAATTATCGTACGCATGTACAAACAATTGGATGGCAGGGATATGTAAATGATGGTTCTATTAGTGGAACCACAGGTCAAGGAAAGCGCCTAGAAGCCATTGAACTGAAATTAATTCATCCAGAGGATGGTGGTATTTCATATCAAACTCATGTAGAGAAAATTGGATGGCAAGATGAGGTAGAAAATGGCAAATTAGCAGGTACAACTGGTCAAGCCAAACGCCTAGAAGCAATTCGTATTAAATTGACTGGCAGAATTGCAGAAAAATATGATATATATTATCGAGTACACAGTGCCACATATGGTTGGTTAGACTGGGCCAAAAATGGAGCAAGTGCTGGAACCGAAGGTTTAGCAAAGCGCTTAGAAGCAATTGAAATTCGTTTAGTTCCAAAAGATAGTGCAGCACCAGGTTCTACAAAACGGCCATTTATTAGTAAGTAAAAAAGAGTATTTCTCTTTTTTCTTTTTGGAATAATTATTTCCAAAAAAATTTTTCTATTATATAATAAGGAAGAGGAGATGAGAAAGTGATAAAACCAAAAATGTTAAAAAAAGGTGATAAAATTGCGATTGTAAGTTTATCTACGGGATTATTAGGAGAAAAAAACTTAGTGCATAAATTAGATATTGCAAAAGAAAGATTAAAAGAAAAATTTGGTTTAGAAGTTGTTGCTATGCCCAATGCCTTAAAGGGAGTAGATTATTTGTATGAGCATCCTGAAAAAAGAGCAGAAGATCTTATGATGGCATTTCAAGATCCTTCGATTAAAGGAATATTTTGCGCCATTGGTGGAAATGATACAATACGATTATTACCATATATCGATTTTGATATTATAAAAAAGAATCCAAAAGTCTTTATGGGTTATTCGGATTCTACAGTAAATCACTTTATGATGCATAAAGCAGGCCTTACTTCTTATTATGGACCCTCTATTATGTGTGAAATTGCCGACTATGGAAAAATGCCAGAATATGTAGAAGAGGCTATAAAAAACATTTTATGTAGTGATAGTAAAGGGTATGAAATTAAGTCTAGCAAAGTTTGGTCAAAAGATTTTATTCCTTGGGGAGTAGAAAATGTTGATAAAGAAAAAAAACTGGAACAAGAAGCGCATGGCTATGAAGTTTTACAAGGACATGGAGTAATAACAGGAGAAGTATTAGGAGGATGTATTGATGTTTTTCCAATCGTCATTGGTACAAAAATATGGCCAACGAAGGATGAATGGAAAGATAAAATATTATTAATTGAAACAAGTGATGAAAAAATAGAACCATTCGATTTAACTACATATTTGCGTAATTTAGGGGCACAAGGCATTCTAGATGAGATAAAAGGAATGATAATAGGAAAGCCATATGAAGAAAAATATTATGAAGAATATAAAGAAGTATATAAAAAAGTATTAAAAGAATTTCATCATGAAGATTTACCAGTTTTATATAATATCAATATTGGACATGCCTTATTTACAGGAATTATGCCTTTAGGAACACAAATTAAAGTAGATTATGATCAAAAAACAATTCAATTAGTAGAGTCAGCAACCGAAGAATAAGGAGAGAAAGAAAAATGAAATTAGAAGGAAAAGTTGCTTTAATTACAGGAAGTACCAGAGGGATTGGAAATGAAGTGGCCAGATGTTTTCTACAAGAAGGAGCAAAAGTTGCGATTTGTGGTAGTAAAGAAGAAAATGCAATTCGAGCAATGCAAAAAATAAAAGAAGATTTTTCTATTTCAGACGATAAGGTTTTAGCTATTGGAGTGGATTTGAAAAATACAGAAAGCATTCGTGATATGGTAGAGAAAGTAATAAATACCTGGGGAAAAATTGATATTTTAGTCAATAATGCAGGAATTACTAGTAATCGCTCTTTGTTAGAATCCAGTGATGAAGAAATTTATGAAATGTTTGAAATTAATTTATTTAGTGTATTAAAAACAACAAGAGAGGTAGTAAAATACATGAAAGATACCGGAGGTTCTATTATTAATACCAGTTCTATGGTAGGAATCTATGGTGGAAAAAATCAAGTTGCTTATGCTTCTTCTAAATTCGCAGTGAATGGAGTAACAAAGTCATTAGCCAAAGAACTTGGTATGTATCAAATTCGAGTAAATGCGGTTGCTCCTGGAGTTGTCGCAACGGATATGATGAAAGATACAGTAAATGAGAATATGAAACAAATGTTATTAAATATGACACCATTACAGAAAATGGCCGAACCAAAAGATTTGGCAGGCGCTTATTTATATTTAGCAAGTGAAGATGCATCTTTTACTACCGGAACGATTATTCAAGTTGATGGTGGACTAGTGATGTAGGAGGTTATATGGATAAAAAAGTATTTCGAGATATTAGTTATGGAATGTATTTAGTAAGTGCAAAAGAAGAAAAAGAGGTAGGCTGTATTATCAACACACTAACACAAATAACGAGTGAAAATCCTATGATTTCTATTTGTATAAATAAGGAAAATTATACAAATCAAGTGATTCAAAAAACGAAAAAATTTATTGTTTCTATTTTATCAGAAAAAATAAATTCGAATGTAATTTCTACTTTCGGATTTCAATCTTCGAAAGAAACAGAAAAGTTTTCCACTGTTCCCCATGAAGAAATAGAAGGAATTCCCATTTTATCAGAAAGTATTTGTGGATATTTAGTTTGTAAATTAATACAAGTAGTAGATGTAGGTACACATGATATTTTTATTGCCCAAGTAGTAGATACTAAGAAACTAGAAGATTCTTCTCCTATGACTTATCAATATTATCATGAAGTAATTAAAGGAAAGGCGCCAAAAAAAGCACCAACTTATGAAGAAGAAAAAGTAGGAGATGATGCTTGGATTTGTGATGTGTGTGGCTATGTACATCAAGGAGAATTGCCAGAAGATTTCCGCTGTCCAATTTGTGGAATGGATGCAAGTCATTTTAAAAAGAAAGATAATTTGTAGTTTTTCTTTTTTTATGCTACAATAACGTCTCAAAGGAGTGAAGAAGATGTCATTATTAAATAGTATGAAAGAAAAACAAATCAAAAGGGAAAAAGAAAACAATCCTTTTGGAGATAGAAATTATCAAATGCAAGAGGAGTATTTGGCGGATGAAATATTGGTTGGTAAATTTACTAGAGTAGCGAATGATTATGATTCTTTATCACCAAGAGTAGAAAAGACAAATCAAAAATATTTTTTTGTTCCTATCGTATCCCAAGATAGAATGCATTATAGAGAACTTTTTACTGGTTTTATTACGGATGTTAGGGATAATACTACAAAATTTTCTGTATTTAATTTTCCCTATGTATGTGAAGTAGAAAAGTTTACAGATTATTTTCCCAATATGAAAGGTTTCTCTATTCCTAAATTAAGTTTACTTTGGACATTAAACGATATTAATGATCCCAAGAAAATGCAACAAAAAAATCAAAATCATCCAAAGAAAAATATAAAAAAATAAAGTTTCAGATTATGATATCAAATGTTTTTTTGATATCTTTTTTCTTTTATAATATGATAAAATAAAATTAGTTGGTGATGTTATGCAATTAAAAGATCAATTTCAATATTTAGTAGGAGGATATTATGGAGTAGAGTATATTGATGAATATCCTTTGAAATTATATGTATTAAAAGAGATAGAAAATTATATTAAAGATTTTATTAAAGAAAATTCAATAATAGAAATGGATTATCAAAAAGAAGCAGAGGAAATAAAAAATAGATTATCAGAAAAAACAAAATTACAAGATGCTCTTCTTGTTTTACAACAATTAAATGCACCAATGGAGTTGATTTTACTAATTAAAAAGAGATTAAAGAATTTTAATCAAAAATAGTTTTAATTCATTTTATGAAAGGATGATTTTATGTTAGTATCAAACGATTGGAAAGATTATGAATTAATTGATGCTTCTCTGGGACAAAAGTTAGAGCGATGGGGAGATATTTATTTATTACGACCAGATCCGCAAATTATTTGGGACCACGGGAATTTATTAGAAAAATACTCTTCTTTGATTGATGCTGTATATTACCGTAGTAATCAAGGAGGAGGACATTGGGAAAATTTAAAATCCATTCCTGCTCGCTGGAAAATTACATATAAAGATTTAACCTTTCATATTAAACAAATGGGATTTAAACATACTGGTTTATTTCCAGAACAAGCAGTAAACTGGGATTTTATGCGAGAAAAAATAAAAAAAGCCAATCGAAAGATAAAAGTGTTAAATTTATTTGCGTATACTGGAGGTGCGACGGTTGCTTGTCTTTCCGCAGGAGCGAGTGTGACTCATGTAGATTCCTCTAGAGGTATGGTAGATTGGTGTAAAGAAAATGTAAAATCCAGTGGGTATGAAAAAGCAGAAATTCGTTATTTAGTAGATGACGTTTTAAAATTTGTAAAGCGAGAAATTCGCCGAGGCAATCATTACGATGCTATTATTATGGATCCTCCTAGTTATGGTAGAGGAGCCAATGGTGAAGTTTGGGATATTTCAAAAGATTTAAATGAACTAGTCACTTTATGTAGTGAACTTCTTAGTGAAAAACCATTGTTTTTTCTCATTAATTCTTATACGACTGGTCTTTCTTCTATCGTACTATCAAATATCTTATATCTTACTGTTTCAAAAAAATATGCAGGAAAAGTTTCTTGTGGAGAAATTGGATTACCAATAAAAAATAGTGATTTTGTTTTACCTTGCGGTATTTATGGAAGATGGGAAAGTAATGAGTAAATTAAATATTTTATATGAAGATAACCATCTTATTGTAGTAGAAAAAAAGCCAAATGTATTAAGTCAGGGAGATGCTACAAAAGATATTGATTTATTAACGCAAGTAAAACAATATATTAAGGAAAAGTATCATAAACCAGGAAACGTTTATTTAGGACTTGTTCATCGCCTAGATCGTCCAGTAGGAGGGATTATGGTATTTGCTAAAACTTCCAAAGCAGCAGCAAGACTGACAAAGCAAATGCAGGAACATAACATAGAAAAAAAATATTATGCTGTAGCGTGGGGATGTGTGTGTCCAAAAGAAGGAACATTACAAGATTTTATTTTGCAACTTGAAAATGGAAATAGTGTAATTGATGAAAAAGGAAAAGAGGCAATTCTTTCTTATCAAGTTGTTCATTATTTCGCTCCGATCAATCAAAGTTTGTTAGACATTTCATTAAAAACAGGGCGTCATCATCAAATTCGTGTTCAATTTGCAAGTCGAGGATATCCTCTTTGTGGAGATCAGCGCTATGGACGACAAGATCATACACCACTTGCTTTATTTGCTTACTATTTGTCTTTTTATCATCCAATTACAAAAGAAAAGATGACATTTACCATAACCCCCAAAGAAGGATATTTTCAAAAGTTTTCCACAGTTATAAATAATAGATAGACATAATTTACAATGTCAACAAATGTAAATAAAATAAAATGTTTGCAATCGTAACTTTTTTTTGCTATGATAATAATAGATTATAAGAATAGAGGGAGTCGATAAATATGAATTTTGATTTTGGATGGTTTTTAACAATTCCTGGTATGTTAATTACAGGTGGTGTATTGTTATTAATCATAGCCTTAATTATTTTAATTGTAACGTCAAAAAAATCTAAAAAGGGAATGAATCCACAAGAAAGTGCTCCAGTACAAGGACAGGTTCCACCAATGGGAATCGATGCAACCATTGCAGCTGGAAATGTTCCAGTAGGAGGAATGCCAGAGGCCGTTGGAGTAGCCCCTATTGTTCAAGATATGCAAGCAGGAGTAATCTCAACACCACAAGTAGATATGAATGCTAGTTCAGGAACTCCGATGGGAGCAATGCCTATTGATACTACTACAATGCCAATGCCAGAGGCAGCACCAGTTCAACCAGTAGTAGAAACTCCACCAATGGTAGAAGCAGCGCCAGTTCAGCCAGTAGTAGAGACTCCACCAATGGTAGAAGCAGCACCAGTTCAACCAGTAGTAGAGACTCCACCAATGGTAGAAGC
>CANQFX010000049.1 GCA_947600015.1 uncultured Bacilli bacterium | reverse complement strand
AGGAATGGGTTTTGCGATTCCAATTGAGTATGCGATGAGTCATATTGATTCTTTAGAGTCAGGAAAAGAAATCGAGTGGCCAATGTTAGGAATTAGTATGACGAATGTAACGGATACAGCTTCTTTGTATCGTAATGGAGTGTTAGTAGATGATGATATCAAAGATGGGGTAGTTGTAATTAGTATCGTGGATGGAACAGGAGCTAGCAAATCAGGACTAAAAAAAGGTGATGTCATTGTTAAAATTGATGGCAATAAGGTAAAAGATTCTGCTTACTTAAGATATGAATTATATCAACATCAAGCAGGGGATACCATTGATGTCACTTATATTAGAAATAATAAAGAACATACAACAAAAGTAAAATTAAGTAAGAGTACAGACTAAAAACTATTTGAAAAAAATAGTTTTTTTGTGTAAAATTTTGGAATTATGATGACAATTATGATATGATAAAAAGACAATTTCGATATAAAAAAACAATTTATGATATAATGAAACAAAGGAGGGATTGAATGATAAAAATATGGAAGACCAGTAGCGTAGAAAAAAATATAAAAAAAGGAAAGAAAATTACCATGGACTGTTGGTTAGAGTTAATTGCTCCAACCATGAGTGAAATTGAAAAAGTAGCCGATAAAACACTAGTAAATAAAGAGTTGATTATGAAAATGCTAGATGATGAAGAACTACCACGTGTAGAAGAGGATGACAATGCTACTCTAGTTGTTATTGATACTCCTTATTTAGAAGAAGGAGAAAATGGTCATAAGTATAAAACATATCCCTTAGGTATCGTTATTACAAAAAATAATTATGTCATTACCATTTCTCCTAAGAAAAATTATGTCTTAAATGACTTTAAGAAAAATAAAATTAAAGATTTTCGTACAGCAAAAAAGACCAGATTTTTAATTCAAATTTTTTTAAAAACAGCATCTCTATATTTGAAGGCACTAACGGAAGTAAATAATGATATTGAAAAGAAAGAAGAAGTATTAAAAAGATCAACAGAGAATAAAGATTTAATTGATATGTTAGAAATTGAAAAAACGTTAGTATATTTTATTACTTCATTAAAGGCCAATGAACTAGTATTAGAAAAATTAGCAAAAGGAACCATCTTGCCTTTATATGAAGGAGATTCTGATTTACTAGAAGATGCAATTATTGAAAATAAACAGGCAATTGAAATGAGTGGAATTTATCGCGATATTTTATCTTCAATTACAGATACCTATGCAACCATTGTCTCTAATAATTTGAACTTAGTAATGAAGTTCTTAGCGGGAATTACTATTGTATTATCAATTCCTACGATTATTGCTTCTTTCTTGGGAATGAATGTACCAATTGCTCTTGCTAACAATGAATCTGCCTTTATGATTATTGTAGGAACATCCTTTGTAATTTCTCTATTCATTGCCTATTTATTAAAGAAAAAAAATATGTTATAACAAAAGAAAAAAACTGCCTAAGCAGTTATTCTTACATAGGTAAGTATTTAGGGTAAAACCTTTATTTTAACTTTCTATGTCATCTTGAATGGTACAAGACAATTAAATAATACCATAGTTAAGGGAGGAAGTCAATTGAAAAAGTACAATATTGGATTAGATATTGGAACTACATCTGTCGGTTGGGCAGTTGTTAATCCAGAAAACTACAGCGTAATGAGAAAAGGAAATAAAAAACTATGGGGAGTGCGTTTATTTGAATCTGCACAACCAGCCGCTGATCGTAGAAAATTTCGAAGTCAACGGCGTAGATATCAACGTCGACGAGAAAGAATAAAACTATTAAGAGAAGAATTTTCA
Organism: uncultured Bacilli bacterium; assembly: GCA_947600015.1. Classification (GTDB taxonomy): domain Bacteria; phylum Bacillota_I; class Bacilli_A; order RF39; family UBA660; genus CANRGD01. The sequence continues at coordinate 7,206 of CANQFX010000049.1, read as the reverse complement.
GATGAAATATCAAAAGTAGATAATCAATTTTTTACAAGATTGGATGAAAGTTTTTATCATGAAAATGATAATAAAAAAACAATAAAAAGAAGTGAAAATGAAACAGAAAAAATAAGAGCCTATTATAAAAAATATCCAACAATATACCATTTAAGATTTGATTTAATGAATAATCCAGAAAAAAAAGATATTCGCTTAGTTTATTTAGCAATTCATCATATATTAAAATATAGAGGAAATTTCTTATACCAAGGAAATTTTAATTTAAATAATTTAGATATGAAAGAACCATTAAAATCAATTTTTAATATGTTAAATGATTATAATGTTATTGAAATTGAAAATATAAATCACTTGCCTATTGATAAATTAGAGTCAATTTTATTATTAGAATCTAAAAAAGATAAAAAGCAATATTTCAATGAAATTAGTTCTCCTTATTTAACAAAAAATATTAGTAATGAATTGATAAAACTAATTTTAGGAGAAAAAGCAACAATAAATAAATTATTAAATCTAGATATAGATGAAAAAATAGAATTATCACTGGAAAAATATGATGAAAAGTATGATGAAATAGTTTCCAAAATAGGTGATCTAATAGAGATTATTGATGAAATAAAAAAACTATATGATATTGTTATATTAAAAAAATTTTTCAAAGATAACAATACATCACTTTCTTCTCTAATGATAAATCGATATGAAACGCATAAAAAAGATTTAAAATATTTGAAAGAAGTCTTAAAAAACGATAAGAACTTATATAAAGAAGTTTTTTGCAGTAAAAAAGAATTATGTTTATATGAAAAATATATAAATAATTCTTTATCATATGATGAATTTATAAGAGAAATTGTAAAGAAATTAGAATTAGTTTTAAATACAGAACATGAGGAAAAAAGAAAAAAAGAATATTTAGAAAATATAAAAACAAGAATTGAAAATGGACTATTTTTACCTAGAATAACGGAGGTAAATAACAGTATATATCCCTATCAATTAAATGAAAATGAACTGATACAAATTATTGAAAATCAGGGGAAATATTATCCTTTTTTAAAGAATAAAACAAAAGATGAAAAATACAAATTAGTTAAAGTGCTAGAATTTAAAATTCCATACTATGTTGGACCATTAAATAATACAACGGATGCAAGAAATGTGCAAAATTTAAATTCATGGGTTATTAAAAAACAGAATAATATAAAAATAACTCCTTATAATTTTAATGAAGTAGTAGATTTAGAAAAATCTGCAGAAAAATTTATTAAAAGAATGATCTCTCATTGTACTTATCTGCTATCAGAACCAGCAATGGCAACTAACTCAATTATTTATTCAAAATTCAAAGTTATGAATGAATTAAAACAAATAAAAGTTAATAATAAAAAATTACCAATAGAATGGCAGAAAAAGATTTATCATGAATTATTTTTAAAAACCAGTGGTAATATTACAAATAAATTATTTATAAATTATTTGCGTCAAACCAATGAATTTCCTATGTATAGTGATAGTATTAAAGTAGAAGGGTATTCTAAAGAAAATGGTTTTGCGAATAATATGCAATCTTATTATGATTTCTTTGGAGAAAATGGAATATTTGAAAAAACAAAATATACAGTTGAAAATGCAGATGAAATTATAGAATGGATTACTATTTTTGAAGATAAAGATATTTTAGAAAAGAAAATAAGAGATAATTATAAATTATCTGAGGAACAAATTAAAAAAGTGATAAATAAAAAGTATAAAGGATGGAGCAATTTATCAAAAAAATTACTAACAACAAAATACTATACAAATCCAATGACAAATTTAAAACAATCAATACTAGATATTATGGAAGAAACAGAAAAAAACTTTATGCAAATTTTATGTGATGAGCAATTTCAATTTCAAAAAATGATCGATGAATTTAACCAAATTAATACAACCCAAAAAATAAACTATGAATTAGTAGAGAATTTAGCTACTTCTCCAGCAACCAAAAAAGGAATATATCAAGCTTTAAAAGTAGTAGAAGAAATAGTAAATTATATGGGATATGACCCAGAAAATATTATGATTGAAATGGCAAGAAATGAAGAAGAAAAAAAACGAACAGATACAAGAAAAAAATATTTGCAAAAATTATATGAAAATGCCAAGAAAAATATAGAAGATTATAAGAAACTATCATCAGAGTTACAAAAAACAGAAGAAATTAGTCAAAAAATGTTTTTGTACTTTATTCAAGAAGGAAAAAGTTTATATTCAAAAGAGCCTATTTCAATTGAAAATTTAAATGAATGTGAAATTGATCATATTATTCCGCAAACTTTAATTAAAGATGATTCAATAGATAATAAAGCACTTGTATATAAAACGGAGAATCAAGAAAAATCATCAAGTTTTGTTGTACCTAAAAAATTTAGAACAGATGAACATATAATTTGGTGGGAACATTTAAAAAAGAATGGACTAATATCAGCAAAAAAGTATAATCGATTAATAAGATACAAATATAGTGATGAAGATATTGAAGGATTTATTAATAGGCAACTGGTAGAAACCAGACAAATATGTAAACACGTTGCTAATATATTAAATAGTTATTATAAAGATACAAAAATAATATATCTACATGCTAATTTATCACATAACTATAGGGAAAAATTTGAATTATATAAATTTAGAGAAATGAATGATTACCATCATGCGCATGATGCATATTTAGCTGCAGTATTAGGAGAATATAAAAATACATGGCTAAGAAAGATTGACTATGAAGAAATAAAAGAATTAAATTCAAGATTTTATAAAACCAAAGATTATAAAAATTTAAAATATGGATATGTTGTAAATAGTTTAGATAATCAATTTTTATTATTCGATAAAAAAACAGGAGAAGTATTATTTGATCCGAAAGAATTGAATAAGATCATAGAAAAAACTCTATATTGTAATGATATCTTAATAAGTAAGAAAACAGAAATCAAATCAGGAGCCTTTTATCAAGAAACAAAGAACTCTCATAAAAATATAGGTAAAAATGATATGCCATTAAAAAAAGGTTTATCAATGAAAAAATATGGTTCTTATACTGAAATAAAACCTGCTTATTTATCTTTAATTAAATATAAAGGAAAACAAAAAATAGTTAGCATCCCTATTTTAATTAAGGAGCAAGCGAAAAAAGATAAATCGATAAAAGATAAATATATTCGTGAGCAATTAGATTTATCTAATGATGATAATTATGAGATTCTAATTGATAAAATTCCTTTTCAACAGTTATTAAAATATAAAGGACACTTAGTATATATTACAGGAGGTTCTTGTGAACTTGTATCAGCAGTTCAATTACATATTTCAAGTAAATTATTAAAAAAGTGGAGATATGTTTTAAATCTAATCCTAAATAATAAAAATCTTCCATTGGATGATAATAATAACCCAATATTATCGGATCAAGAAGTTGAAAAACAAGTGGATGAAATTATAGATTATTTAATAAGCAAATTGAAAACCCATTATCCTTTATATAGTAGCTATGCAGATAATTTTAGAACATATTTGAAACAAGAATCAATGAATTTAGAGAATAAAGAAAAATTTATTAAAGAAATATTTAAATTGTTGAATGGAAGAAATGCCAATTTAAAAAATATTACTAATAATTATTTTAAAGACAGAACAGGTAGGTTAGCAAACAAAACAATAACAGAAGGAACTTTGTATTATAAGTCAATAACGGGATTAAGGGAATATAAACATGAGTTTTAGAACAATTGTAATCTCATCTCAGTCAAAAATAAGTTATAAAAATAGATTTTTAGTTGTAAGAAATGAAGAAGATGAAAAATATATTCATTTGTCAGAAATAGATACAATTATTGTTGATTCAATTTCTGTATCTATTTCTACCTATCTTTTAAAAGAACTAAGTAATAACAAAATTAATATTATTTTTTGTGATGAAAAACATAATCCTTTTGGAGAATTAAAAAGTTTCTATGCGAAACATAATTCAAGTAAAAAAATATATGAGCAAATAAAATGGACTAAAAAAATGAAAGATTCGTTATGGGAATCGATTGTAAAAAACAAAATATATAATCAATATTTAGTTTTAAAAAAGATAAATTCTTCAAATGAAAAATTACTCTTGAGTTATATAAGTGAGGTAAAAATAGGAGATAAAACAAATAGAGAGGGACATGCGGCAAAAGTATATTTTAATTCCTTGTTTGGCAAACGTTTTACTAGAGATGAAGATAATTCAATAAATACAGCCTTAAACTATGGATATGCAGTATTATTATCAACGGTTAATAAAGAAATTATTAATAATGGCTATTTAACTCAATTAGGAATTCATCACAAAAATGAATTTAATGAGTTTAATTTATCTTGTGATTTAATGGAGGTATTTAGACCAGTAATTGATAATTTTGTATATCATCATAAAACTGAAGAATTAGATTCTAAATATAAGTTAGAAATAGTAGATTTATTTAATAAAAAATTAAAATATAATAAAAGAGTATATACGTTTAAAGATATAATTAAGCTATATACCAGAAATGTTTTTTTATATTTAGAAGAAGGGACAACATATAAGGAATTTATTTATGAGGAATCGGATAATGAGAGTATTAGTTTTTTTTGATTTGCCTAATATATTTAGTAATGATAGAAAAAATTATACTAAATTTAGAAATTATTTATTAAAAGAAGGATTTATAATGAATCAAGAGTCTGTATATTCAAAATTAGTTTTAAATCATCAACAAAGTAAATTTGTAATAGAACGTTTAAAAAAACATTCTCCACCAAAGGGTATTATCCAAGTATTAGTTATTACAGAAAAACAATACGCAAATATAGAATATATTATTGGTAAAACAAATACTAAGATTATTAATAGTGAGGATAGATTAATTGTGTTATGAAATTAAATGTAAGTTATTTAGATCATTCTATAGAATTAGTAAATGGCTTTATTAATGCAATAGAAATAGAAAATAGAAGATATTTTTACCGTATTATAAGTGATTTTATCAAAATAGAAAATGGTGAAGAATTAGAAGAAATAAACTGTTATGATTCAAACTTTGAAGAAATCAGTTTATCAAATAAAATTGGTGTAGTAATTAATTACTTTGATTTGGGAATAAATGACAAAAAAGTATTAAATGATGTTGAAAAAAGAATTTTATTAACCATAAATCAGAAAGATCAAGATGAGATCAAAAAAAATTATGAAAGATTGATAAAATTATTACAAAAAACTACAGAGGAAATAGATTTGTCAATAAAGATATCAAAGGAACCATCATTAGAAAAAATTTTAAAAATGGTAAAGATTGATATTCTAGAACAAGATGAATTAATAGATAATCTATTAACATTAATGGACCTACAGAAAATAGTATATAAAAGAGAAATAATTATATTCGTTAATTTAAAACAATATTTATCGAAAACAGAATTAATTGAACTATATAAATATTGTATTTACAATGACATAAAAATTATTTTAGTAGATTCACAATGTTATGGAACTACATTAGAGTATGAAAAGAAAATAATTATAGATACAGATTTAGAGGAATTTATGATAGAATGATATTATGACATGGACCCATTCAAGATATTTCTATGTAGACATAACTAAAATCATTTGAGGTTTTAGATCTATGTCATCTTGAATGGTATGAAAACGTATTATTCTTAAAATATTCATCTACAAATGTTTTAGATCTATGTCATCTTGAATGGTATGAAAACATGGAACTGATATAGCTACTGAAGTAGTAGGTTTTAGATCTATGTCATCTTGAATGGTATGAAAACTAATTTGCCTGTCTTTTTGTTTTCTTATAGGTTTTAGATCTATGTCATCTTGAATGGTATGAAAACAATGGTTTTGGTAATGGAGAAGGTGCATGGGTTTTAGATCTATGTCATCTTGAATGGTATGAAAACCAAGTGCAATCAATGTCAATGTACCTAGTGGTTTTAGATCTATGTCATCTTGAATGGTATGAAAACTGATCATTTATTCATTAATAAATGGACAGGGTTTTAGATCTATGTCATCTTGAATGGTATGAAAACTTTAACTATTTTAGGATCTGTTGTTGGTATGTTTTAGATCTATGTCATCTTGAATGGTATGAAAACACGTAATGATGAAGGAATTCTAGTGTATCAGTTTTAGATCTATGTCATCTTGAATGGTATGAAAACCTTCTAATTTCAAATCTTTTTTGATGTCGCGTTTTAGATCTATGTCATCTTGAATGGTATGAAAACACTTGGCAAGTCAAGACAATGGCAATGGCTGTTTTAGATCTATGTCATCTTGAATGGTATGAAAACAACTTATAATGATATTCCTATGTTAGACGTGTTTTAGATCTATGTCATCTTGAATGGTATGAAAACTAATGCTATTACTTTATGATGTTTTCTTTCGTTTTAGATCTATGTCATCTTGAATGGTATGAAAACAGCTTTTCCTGTGCTACCACTTCCCATAAAGTTTTAGATCTATGTCATCTTGAATGGTATGAAAACTGTCGGAACATTTATGATTGGACTAGGTATGTTTTAGATCTATGTCATCTTGAATGGTATGAAAACCTTATATTTAAACCAGTCAAAGATTCGCTTGTTTTAGATCTATGTCATCTTGAATGGTATGAAAACGAATATGGACGAAATGCTTAAAGATTTAGAGTTTTAGATCTATGTCATCTTGAATGGTATGAAAACTTGGATGCTGGAAGTGGATCAAATAAAGTAGTTTTAGATCTATGTCATCTTGAATGGTATGAAAACTATTAAAGAATATCATGCTAATCAAGAAGAGTTTTAGCCCTATGTCATCTTGAATGGTGCGAAAACACTGGTGTTATAGTTGATGACTAAATGTATGTTTTAGATCTATGTGATTTTAGGAATATTAAAATAATAAAAGAAAGATTAGAATTATTAAAAAGAAAAGGCGGTTCTTAAACATTAAGGAGTGGTGAAAGAAATTTTACCACTTTTTAAATACAAAAAAAGACATTACAACACAAACCTGTTATAATGTAGATAAACAATAAAAAATAAACAAAATAAAGGGTGTTGCCAATGTCTATAAATAATTCTATACTAAAATTACTAAATATGGAAGACCATAATTTAATTTTTGACGAAAATTTTTGT
>CANQFX010000048.1 GCA_947600015.1 uncultured Bacilli bacterium | reverse complement strand
AATCTTTAATGGCACACCATCTAGTAGTAATACTTGTAATAATACAGGAACTACTTCTCAATTAACGACCAAAGCATTTAATTCCAATTCCAGCCCAGATGTTGTTTATATAGGATATAAATATGGTAGAGATTATTCTAACACATTTAGTTATTATTCTTATTATAACCCTCCTGGACCTTTTGGAAGTAGTGTTAGTTATAGTGGAGGAAAATATACCTTAATTGATACCTCAGATACCTTAGATGATTACCATCATTATTCTTGTTATGGTGAAAACAGTTGCACCGAGGTTGATTTCTATTTTTTCTACGATTATTATGGTGATTACTATAATGAAATAAATTATATTACTTTAAGTAGAGGAGAAACGATTGACATAGCACTGGATAAATTATTTAATTCAAATACAACTGACTCTACAATAAAAAATTATATAGAGAATGAATGGTATAAAGCACATATGACAAGTTATAGTGACATTCTAGAAGATACAGTCTGGTGTTATGATAGAACGATTGATGAGAAAGGAGGATGGGAGGAAACAGGAATAATAGACAATTATCTTTATTTTGGAAGTTGGCAAAATATATATACTGGGAAACCAAGCTTAGCATGTTCAAGAGAGCAAGATAAGTTTACGGTAGGAAATGGAAAGTTACAATATAAAACAGGATTACTAACAGCGGATGAAGTGATATTAGCAGGAGCAGCAGATGGTAGCGATAATAAAAATTATTACTTATACACAGGACAACCTTACTGGCTTGGAACACCTAGTAGAATACATAGAAGTGGGCCTGAATTGTACTATGTCTTGTCTTCTGGAAGAATCCATGAGGAAGGTTTCTATTCTACTCCATATGGCGTCCGTCCTTCTGTTTCATTGAAATCTGATACAGCATATAGTAGCGGGGATGGAACAGCAAGTAGCCCTTATATGATCAATTAAAAAGTACTTACCTTATGATAAATAAAAAAGGATTAGTTTTCTTTCTCGTTTTCTAATCCTTTTTCTACTCGTTTTTTAATAATATCTAATAATTGATTTTTTAACTCTTGATCCGCATTTTCCCAAATAATTTCTAGAAATACTCCAAGTCCTGGCAAAGTGACTTCATCTTTAGCCTCAATTGATTCATCAATTGCTTTTCTTAGACTATCATAGTCATCTCCCTTAAAATTATTAATAATATGTTCTCGAATACTAATTTGATCCATGATTTCATCTCCTTTTTTATATAGTGGGTTAAATTTTATTATTTTATACATTACTTTACAATGAAATTTATCTTTTTTATTTTATTTTAAAATTTGCTTTGGTATAATTTTGTCGAAAGGATGAAAGGTTATGAAAGAAAAGAAAAAAAATAAAGGAATAGTTATTGTAATCGTTATTTTCATTGTAATTATTTTGAGTTTGACAGGTTATATTCTAATGGATAAAGGAGTAATTCCTAATGTATTTGAATCAAAAGAAGAAGAAAAATCGACAACAGAAAAAAAAGATGATAAGGAAAAAGAAGTAGTAGAAATTGATATCAATAATGAAAATATAAAACAGTTATTTTATAATGTACATGATCATTTTTTAATAGGAATGCCGATGGATAAATTCATTTATGAAAATCAAAAGAGTATGGTAGAGCAAATGGAAGAAAATTATAAATTTAAATTAGCTGCCAATATCTTTTATAATCAAATAACCAAATATTCTACCGAAAATGGTTATGCAGAAGAAATTGAAGAAGAAAAAGTAAAATCTGCTTATGAGCAAGTGTTTGGCCCTAATACTTATCAACAAGTAAAAGCATTTAATTTATCTTGTGGGGATTATACTTATGATAGTACAACAAAGAAATATGTAAATCCTCAGACTGGTTGTGGAGGTACTTCTCCACTATTTGCCCAAGAAAATATAATTCAAGTTTTGAAATATCAAGATAAAATAGAAATTACAAGTGCCTTTGTCTTTCAAGAAGGAAATACCCTTTATAAAGATATTTATAAGAAAGATAAAATTATGGATGTAGAAGAGAATATTAATTTAACATCTTATATCAATCAAAATAAAGAGAATCTTTCTCAAATTACTTATACCTTTGTACTAGGAGAAGATGGATTTTATTATTATCAAGGATTCGAAAAAACCAAAGAATAGAAAAGATCTGCTCTTTTCTTTTTTTCTATAATATTATAAAATGAAAATGGTGGTAATATGAAATTCGAAGTAAATGGCAAGTATTATGACATTGTAATTGATAAAAAAGATAAAGTACAAAATACTTATATTCGTGTCAAAAAAGATTTAACGATTTATGTTAGTACTAGTCGTTTTACTAGTAATCATGCGATTTCTAAATTAATCGATGAAAATTATGAAAAAATTGTAAAAATGATTGAAATGCAACAAAAGAAAAAAGAAAATAATGAAGGGTTTTATTATTTAGGTGAAAAATATGATATTGTTTATGTAGAATATTGTGATATTTCTTTTGGAGATCATAAAGTCTTTTTAAATAAAAATTTAGATATTGATGGATGGTATAAAAAGCAAGCAAAAAAGTTATTTAAAGAACATTTTGATGATTGTTACCAAAAATTTTCTAAAAAAATTCCGTATCCTAGTTTGAAAATTCGAAAAATGACAAGTCGTTGGGGAGTATGTAATGTTCGCTTAAAAGCAATTACTTTAAACTTAGAATTAATAAAGAGAGATACAAAATATTTAGATTATGTGATTATTCATGAATTATCTCATTTAATTCATCCAGATCATTCTAGAGAATTTTGGTTATTAGTAGAAGAAAATATGCCAGAGTATAAAAAATATCGGAAGGAGATGAAAGAGTTCTAATGATAATTACTAGTATGGAGAATGAAAAAGTAAAAAAATATAAGAAATTACAAAAGAAAAAATATCGAGATATGTATCATCAATATCTAGTAGAAGGAATGCATTTAGTATTGGAGGCTTATAAAACAGGTGTACTAGAAGAACTTATTTTAGAAGAAGATGTTGCTCTTCCTATTCCGTCTCCTTATACTTACGTTTCCAAAGAAATTATGGGAAAACTTTCTATGATGGACACACCAAGTCCTTATATGGCTTTATGCCGGAAAAAAGAGGAAAAAGAGGAAGTGGGAAAGAAAATTTTAATTTTAGATGAAATTCAAGACCCCGGAAATTTAGGAACTATCATTCGTAGTGCAGTTGCATTTTCAATTGATACAATTATCTTATCTGAAAATACAGTAGATTTATATAATCCCAAAGTATTACGAGCAACCCAAGGAATGGTTTTTCATACAAATATCTTGCATCGCAATGCCAAAGAGATTATTTCTTTTTTGAAAGAAAGTGATATTCCTGTTTATGGAACCAATGTAGTTTACGGAGAAGATGTGCGAAATTTATCCAAAAAAGATAAAGAGTCTTTTGCCTTAGTGATGGGAAATGAAGGAAATGGTGTTCGTAATGAAATTTCCTCTTTATGTGATAAAAATTTATTGATTCAAATGAATGAAGAAGTAGAAAGTTTGAATGTTGCGATTGCTTGCAGTATCTTGCTTTATGAATTAGGGAGGTAAGAATGGAAAAAGTCAAAGTAGGAAAAATTGTTTCTACACATGGAATTCAAGGAGAAATAAAAATTTTGAGTCAATTTCCTTGGAAAGAAAGAGTATTTCAAGTAGGAAATCGATTATGGATGGATGATCAAAATTATGAGATAAAGACATATCGTGTACATAAGGGATATGATATGGTAACATTAGATCATTATCATAATATTAATGAAGTATTATTTTTAATGAAAAAAGATGTTTATTTTGATAAAGCAGAATTAAATCTTACCGATGAAGAAGTTTTAGATGAAGATTTAATTTCCTTTGAAGTCTTGACAACCGAAGGAAAAAGGGGAATAATAAAAGAAATATTTTTCGCAAGTCCTACGAATAAAATTTTAAGAATCTGGATAGAAAAAAAAGAAATATTAATTCCTATGTTTTCTCCTATGGTAAAAAAAATTGATAAAGAAAAAAAAGAAATATTAATCGAGCAAATGAAAGGGTTGTAGGTGAAAGTATGAAAATTGATATTATAACCTTGTTTCCTCATATGTTTGATGGTGTGTTTGAAGAGTCTATTTTAAAACGAGCCATTACTTCTAGGAAAGTAGAAATCAATTTTTATAATTTTAGAGATGATAGTAAAGATCCTCACCATAAAGTAGATGATACCCCCTATGGTGGAGGTGCGGGCATGGTATTAATGGCCCAGCCAATTTTTGATTGTGTTGAAAAACTAAGAACAGAGCAGTCAAAAGTGATTTTATTAACTCCAAGTGGTATCGTTTATAAACAAAAAGTAGCATATGACTTATCCAAAGAAAAACATTTGATTTTAATCTGTGGACATTATGAAGGATTTGATGAGAGAATTCGAACTCTTGCAGATATGGAGGTTAGTATTGGTGACTATGTGTTAACAGGAGGAGAAATACCAGCCATGGTATTAGTAGATTCCATCACAAGATTATTACCAGGAGTGATTAACGAAAGAAGTCATATAGAAGACTCGTTTAATGAAAATTATTTACTAGATTATCCAACCTATACAAAACCAAGAAATTTTAAAGGAATGAAAGTACCAGAAGTATTAATTTCTGGAGATCATAAAAAAATTGAAGAATTTCGCTATCAAGAAAGTGTAAAACGAACCAAAGAACGAAGACCTGATTTATGGAATAAGTAGGTGAATAAGATGTATTTGATTGTAGAAGAAAAAAAGAAAGAGAAAAAAAAGAAAAAAGTAAATATGGAAGAAATTTATGAATTAGAAGGATTCTTAATGACGTCTAAAACACATTCCTTTCATGTTTGTGATCAAGAAATAAGAAATGTAATGGTAATAAGTAAAAAACTAGCTTATCCACTCGTATTGCCAAAAGTAGAAAAAAAGTATAAAAAATTAATTGAATTATTAACCGAATTATTAATCAGTGATGATGATTCTGGAGATAGTATTCGTCATGCCTTAAATCAAATTGAAAAATTCCGCTTAGAAATAAAAAATAAATATCGTGCCTATTTAAAACGAAAAGATTTAGAACTGATGGCAAAACAATTAAGTCTTTTACAAAAGGAAGCAAATAGACGTTATTTAGAATTGCAAGAGAGTTATTATTTAGGGAAACAAGAAGGCAAAAATAGATAATGTAAAGAAATTGTCAAGAAAGATAATTCCTTTTTTCATAGAAAGAAAAAGACAAGGAAGGTATGATATAGTGAAATTAAAAGGAGGGGAATCATATTCATGGAAAAAAAGAAGATTAAAATATTAATTAGTATTATTATAATTTTAAGTTTACTATTAATTGGAAGCGGAGGATATATTATTTATCAAAAAATAAACAATAAAGAAAAGCAAAAAAAAGAACCAGTACAACAAGAAGAAACTGAAAAGATAACAGAAGAAGAGTTAACCGAAGAAGAAAAAAATATATTATTAGATCAAATTTCAGAATATAATAGTCGATTTGCAACAGAGTACCCAATGAAAAATGTATCAGAAATAGCAAACCAAGAAAAATTATATTTTGGAGTAATTCAAATTAATAAAGAAGGTTTTCAAGAATCATTTTCTACAGAAAAACTAAGTCAAGTAATGGAAAAATATTTTAGTAATAAGGCCTCTTATACAGATGAGAATATTCAATGTGTAATAAGAGATGGTGTATTGTATCAATATAATGAAGAAAAAAAGAACTATCAATATCAAGGAACTCATGGACATGGAGGAGGAAGTTTTTCAAGGAGCAATAATTATTATGTAGAAGGAAATAAAAAGAAGAACACTTATACAATAAAAGTACAAATTCTATATGAAACAACATGTAGTGACATATGTGGACCTACCTCTGCCTATTACAGTGATGCCGAAGCAAAAAATATCGTTTATGAAATTCCAGAAGACAAAGTAGAAACCATTCAGGCAAGTGAAGTATATCCACAAGTCAAAGAAAAACTTCCCATTACCACATTTACATTTATCAAAGATGAAGATGGTAACTATGGATTAGATAGTGTTATCATAGAAAAATAAAAATTGGATTTAAAAAATATTAACCATAAAAGATAAAAAACTTTACATATTTTAAAAATATTGTATTGACGAAAAAAATTTTTTGATGATATGATGATATCATAAGTTAAGATGGAAGGAGGAAAAATAACTTATGGAAAAAAATAGAGGAGTAAAGGTAGTAGCAGTCATTGCTTTAATTGTTGCAGTAGTAGGTCTTACAATCGCGTATGCATCACTTAGTACAACATTGAATATCACAGGGTCAGCACAAGTAAATCCAGCGAACTGGCAAGTAGAATTTGAAAATCCAACAGTAGACTCAAAATTAGGAACAGCAGAAGGTACAGCACCAACTTTAGCCCCACCTACGACATTACATGATTTTTCGGTAACATTAAAGAAACCAGGAGATAGCGTAGTTTTCAAATTTGACGTAGTTAACAAAGGAGATATCAATGCAAAATTAAGCACTTTAACAATGCCTGAAGTGTCAGCACTAACATATGAAGGAACCGCACTATCGGATCAAAAAACAGCAGATGAAAATACAGTAAAAGGAAATCTTGAATATACTCTAACAGATGATGAAGGCGGACCAATTACACAAGGTAGTTTAACAATTAATCATGGTGAGAGAAAAACTATGAAGTTAACAATGACTTATAAAGAAAGCGCAAGCACATTACCAAGTGCAGAAGTCACTATTTCTGGTTTAGATGTTTCAATGATATTTGAACAAACTGACTAATTACAATATTTCATTTATCAAAGATGAAAGTGGTAACTATGGATTAGAAAGTATTATCATAAAAAAATAAAAATTGGATTTTAAAATTCAATTTTTATTTTTTAAAAATATCAATCATCAACGATAAAATACTTTACATTTTTTAAAAATATTATATTGACGAAAGAAATATTTTGATGATATGATGATATCATAAGTTAAGATGGAAGGAGGAAGAATAACTTATGGAAAAAAATAGAGGAGTAAAGGTAGTAGCAGTTATTGCTTTAATTGTTGCAGTAGTAGGTCTTACAATTGCATACGCATCTTTAAGTGTGACATTAAACATTACTGGTTCTGCAAAAGTAACACCAGCAAACTGGGATGTAGAATTTGAAAATCCAGCAGTAGATGAAGAATCAAAAATAGGTGGAGCAGATGGAACTGCACCAACACTTGAAGGTAAAACAACATTGAAAGATTTTCAAATAACATTAACAAAACCGGGAGATAGTATTACATTTACATTTGATGTTGTTAACAAAGGTGATATTAAAGCAAAATTAAGCACTTTAACAATGCCTGAAGTATCAGCACTAACATATGAAGGGACTGCATTAGAGGCTCAAAAAACAACAGATGAAAATACAGTGAAAGAAAACATCGAATATAAATTGACTGATGAGAGTGGTTCAGAAATTACAGATGGTGGTACTCTAGTACTTGATACAGATAGTAACCAAAGAAAAAAAATGAAGTTAACAATGACTTACAAAAGTACCGCACAAAGTATACCAAGTGCAGCAGTTAATATTTCTGGTTTAGATATTTCAATGATATTTGAACAAGCTGACTAATTGGTTATGCCAGAATAATGAAGCGGATAAAGAGGTAGGGATAATTTATGAAAACAGAAGCTAAGGAAAAAGAAGTTAAAACAATTGCAATAATTGCGATTGTTGTTGCCGTAGTGGGTATATCGATTGCTTATGCAGCAATGACAACCACATTAAAAATTACAGGACGCGCAAACATGAATTCGGCAAATTGGAATATAGAATTTCAAAGTTTAACCGCAGAAAAAACAGGAGATGCAGTATACACGGCTCCTACATTAGCAGCTACTTCTTTATCAAATTATTCTGTTACATTAACAAAACCAGGAGACAGTGTAACATTTAAATTTAAACTTGCAAATACAGGAAATATTGATGCAAAACTAAAAACAATCACGAAGGGAAAACCTGTTTGTATAGGAACAGGAGAAAGCGCAGATGATGATGAGAACTTAGTTTGTCAAAATATTATCTTTGATTTTAAATATCAGGATGGTAAACCAATCGTAGAAAATGATTCATTAAATCAGCAAACAACCAAAGATGTTATATTGACAATCGAGTATAATAATAACACAAACAATTTACCGAAAGGACACGTAACGGTCAACGGCTTAGATGTCGTTATGTTATATGAACAAGCATAATAGGCTTGTTTTAGGGTGAAAAATGAGAGCAAAGAATAGAGAAATGATGTTACTTATTATTGCAATTTTAGTTGTATTTGTCATTGGTCTTTCTGTGGTATATGCTAGTTTAAGCCAAAATTTAACAGTAAAATTTGGAAATGTAATTCAAGAATCAGCAAAATGGGGAGTTAAGTTCCAAGGGACATCAGTAACAGGAAGTAAAACAGGATCTGCAACTTGCGGGACAGCAACCATCAGCAATTCTACAACAGTAACAGTTGCCAAAACAACCTTAACGAAACCTGGTGATAAATGTTCTTATGCTTTAACTTTGGAAAACTCTGGTACAATTGCAGCAAAAATTTCAGAAGTTACGCCTACAAGGCCTTCTGGAATTACTTGTGCGACAGCAAGCGGTCCTACCTTGGTGTGTGGACTTGCAACATACAAATTGCGTTATGATAGTGCAACTAGTTCAACGCAACCAGCTGTCGGAAATACGTTAAATGGAGGAGCGACTAAAACATTATATTTAACAATTGAATTTTCAGGTTCTACAACATCCTCAAGCGATGTAACTCATTCAGGATTTGGATTTACTATTAAGTATGAACAATACTAGGATCGTTGTATAAGGAGATTTAGAATGAAGAAAAAACAGAAAGACAGAAAAATATATGTGATAATTGCTTTAATTATTGTGATACTGACTTTATCAGTTGCTTATTCCGCAATGATGACAACCTTAAAAATTACCGGTTCTGCTACGATGGAAACAGCGAGTTGGCAGGTTGGATTTGTAGAAGGAACAGTAAACGGAGAAGC
>CANQFX010000047.1 GCA_947600015.1 uncultured Bacilli bacterium | reverse complement strand
AGATGCTTCCTTTGAAGTGTCACCAGATGATTTGGTATCTATGAATATGTTGCTTTTTGATACGAGTATCTTTCCTTATATAGAAAAAGGATTTTCTCAATTTTTAACGTCATCTAAAGGAAAAGAAGAAGATTGTGAATTTTTAATTCCTGATGTATTATTTCAAGCGATGAAAGAATCATATGCTAAAGTAGAAGTATTTACTACCACTTCTACTTGGCATGGTGTGACTTATAAAGAAGATACAGATTTTGTAAAACAATCGATTGCACAATTAATAGAAAAGAAGGAATATCCTTATCATTTGTGGAATGAGTCGATTGATTTGGGTTATATTAATAAGAAAGAAAGTGATGATTTTATGAAAGAGAGAATGAATGAATTAATTAAAATTATTAATGAAGCAGATTACCATTATCATACATTAGATAACCCGATTATTACAGATCAAGAGTATGATAAGTATTTGCGGGAACTCATTGAAATTGAACAAATGCATCCAGAGTGGATTGTTGCGCATTCTCCTACCCAGCATGCAGGAGGACAAGTGATTGATTCTTTTCGTAAGGTAACGCATAAGATTCCGATGATGTCTTTAAGTGATGTTTTTTCTGAAGGAGAGGTTCTTGCTTTTGATGAAAGAATTCAAAAAGAAAATGTACATTCTCAGTATGTTTGTGAATTAAAAATTGATGGATTATCTGTTTCTTTGCTTTATGAAAAAGGAAAATTGGTGCGTGCTGCGACTAGGGGAGATGGAACGACAGGAGAAGATATCACTCATAATGTTAAGACAATTCGTTCTATTCCTTTGCAATTAAAAGAAGAAGTAGACATTGAAGTTCGTGGTGAAATTTTTATGAATAAAAAAACTTTAGAGCAATTGAACCAAGAACGTGCCGAAAAAGGAGAACCTCTTCTTCAAAATTGTCGTAATGCAGCTGCAGGTTCTATTCGACAATTAGATTCTAGTATTGCCGCCAAAAGAAAGTTAGATTCTTTTATCTATCATTTGCCAAATCCACTTGATTATGGTATTTCTACTCATGCAGAAGCACTAGAATATATGAAAAAGTTAGGATTAAAAACAAATCCTAATAATCGTTTAGTAAATAATATTCAAGAAGTATTAGAGTTTATTGAAGAAAAAACAGCGCAACGTAGTCGTCTTGCTTATGATATTGATGGTGTTGTTATTAAGGTAAATAAAATTTCTGATCAACAAAAACTTGGTTATACTGCTAAATATCCTAAATGGGCTACTGCTTATAAATTTCCAGCAGAAGAGGTTTTAACAAAACTCACTGATATTATTTTTACGGTGGGAAGAACAGGACAAATTACACCTAATGCGGTGTTGGAACCAGCAATTGTTGCCGGTTCTACGATTTCTCGGGCCACCCTTCATAATGAGGAATATGTCCGTGAAAAAGATTTGAAAATTGGTGATATTGTTTCCATTCGTAAAGCAGGCGATGTGATTCCAGAAGTAGTGGAAGTAAAAACAGAAAGAAGAACTGGTTCAGAAAAAGAATTTGTTATGATTACGCATTGTCCTATGTGCCATACATTATTAGAAAAAAAAGAAGGTCAGGTTGATTATTATTGCCCAAATACTTCTTGTCCAGCAAGAAATATTGAGGGATTGGTTCATTTCGTTTCTCGTGATGCCATGAATATTGATGGACTAGGGGAACGGATCATGGAAGATTTTTATAATTTTGGTTTTATTCATGATATTTTAGATATTTATGATTTAAAAAAACATGAGAAAGATTTGATTCAGTTAGAAGGTTTTGGTGATAAATCGGTAAGCAACTTATTAGAGGCAATTGAAAAAAGTAAAGAAAATTCTCTTGAAAAATTGATTTTTGCTTTGGGTATTCCTCATGTGGGTGCAAAGACTGCCAAAATATTAGCGGAACATTATCATAATATGGATGATTTAATGAATACTACGGAAGAAGAACTTACGAAAATACCAGATATTGGTGGAATTATTGCCGAGAGTGTAGTTTCTTATTTTTCGGATCAAGGACATCTAACGACGATTCAAAAGTTAAAAGAATTGGGTATGAATATGGTTTATCGTGGAGTTAAAGTGGAACGAAAAGAGGCCTTTTTTGGTAAAAGTTTTGTTTTAACGGGAACATTAACCAAATTTACTCGGGACGAAGCAAAAGAAAAAATTGTTTCATTTGGAGGAAAGACTGTGGATTCTGTATCGAAAAAAACTTCTGTTGTAGTAGTAGGAGATAACCCAGGAAGTAAATACGAGAAGGCGAAAAATTTAGGAATTGAAATTTGGGACGAAGATACTTTTTTAGAAAAATTAAATTAAATACTTCTAAAATTAGTATTTTTTTTTGGAAATATTGCATTATCAGTAAAAAATAGTTTGAAATTATAAAAAATATGGTATAATAGCATTATAAAGGTAGGGTGTTAGCGATGGAGAAAATTTATATGGAAAATAATAAGAATAATAGAAATAAGAAGTCTAGTATTTGGAAAATTTTAGATTCCACAGGAACTGTGATGTGGTCTTTTGTCATTGCTTTGGTTGCCGTAGTTTCATTAATTGCTTTTGGATTTAATCAACCTTCTTATGCAATTCCTGATGTTACAAGTCCATTAGGTGATAGTTTTACTGCTGGAACTCCACAAGCATCTGACAGAATTATTAGTGATACTGGTTTTAATGTTACGAAGTATTCTACTTCTACGGGAGATCATGTTTATTGTCTAGAACATAATATTGCCTTTGGTTCTGGTAGCGTTTATGAAAAGAAAGATTCCATTACAGATTATGGGCTATTATATATTATGGCGAATACGTATCCAAATGTACAAATGAAAGATAAAAAGAAAAATGATGGTTCTAATTTAAGTGAGGATTTTCAAGTTTGGATTTCACAAACAGCAATTTGGGTATATCTTGCTGAAACAAATGCGGAAAATAATACGATTGAGCCAGCGGATTTAGAAAAGATCAAAACTGCTAGTTGTGTCTATACGTCTCAAAACTCTAGTTATTGTGATCTTCCACAAAATGCAGAAGTGAAACATAATCTTTATAATACTTATATTAAAGATCTTGTAGAACAAGCAAAAGCACAGCGAACTGTACCAAATAAGCAATTTAAAGCAAATTTAAGTTCTACTGATATTTCTATTACAAATAATAATGAATATTATCAAAGTGATGCTGTGACAGTTACGGGAAGTCCTTCTGATAATTTTAATAGTTTTAAAGTAGAAATTTCTTCTGCTCCAGAAGGAACGATTTTAGTAGATGAAAAAGGTGCAAAACTTTCTTCTTATGATAATTTACCTACAGGAACAAAATTTTATGTTCGCGTTCCTGTGAATAAAGTGACCGAGGAAAATAAAAAAGTAAAATTATCATTTGTTGGTTCTTTTAAAACATATGAAGGAAATTATTATGTTTCTACTGGTAAACAGACCATTACTAGTGTTAAAACAGTAAATAATAATGTATCTACAGGATTAGAATTTGAATTAAATTATACGCCAGATGTTCCTAATACTGGTATGAGTACAGCTCAAACAATTTATTTTATCGGACTTATCGTGTTATTAAGTGGTGTAGGTATTATCTATGCAAATGCGAAACCAACGAATGCAAAATAGTAAAATGAAGAAGAGCCAACTCTTACTTATTGGCTCTTTCCTTGTTTTTGTAGGAATTGGATTATTTTCTTTTAATTATTTATTGAAGATAAAAGATGCCATTTATTCTGATATGAAAATAGCGATGTCTGATGTTGATGCACCGGAAAAAGAACAAGTCGTAGAAAATGTTCCAAGTGTAAATAATGTAGTAGAAAATCATACACCGGAACAAAAAAAGGATGTACCAATTAATTATGATAAATACTTTGGAGTTTTAGAAATTCCTAAAATAGGTTTAAAAAGAGGGTTTTATAATATTGATTCAAAATATAATGATATTCAATATAATGTATCATTAGTGCATGGTTCTAGTATGCCAGATGTAGCAAATGGAAATTTAATTTTAATGGCTCATTCTGGTGATGCTTATATTTCTTATTTTGCATATTTATATCGATTGAACGTAGGGGATTATGCTTATATTACCTATCATGGTGTTCGATACCAATACCGGATTGTAAATATTTATAATGTTTCAAAAAATGGAACAGTAAAGATTATTCGTAACTATAATCGTACTACTCTTACACTAGTTACTTGTACCAAAAATAATGATACCATGCAGACGGTTTATATTGCTGAATTAGTATAGGGAGGTGATATAGTGAATTTATCTTTTATAGAAAAGATTGGTACTATTTTTCATTATTTATTTTCTTCTTTCTTATCTATAGAGATGTTCCTATTTAGCTTTCTTTTATTTTTATTATTGTTGTATAATTTGCGACATAAGAATCATATTGTGGGGATTGTTGCGGTTGGAATTTATTTGGGGTTTCTCATTGGAATTATGATTACTTATTCAGATTATGTACAAAATTGTATTGATAGTTTTTTTAAGATGGTAATGAATTATATTTATTTTCCATCTACTATTGTATACTTTTTTATTATTGTTTTTGTGACCATTGGTATTTTATATAGTTTATTTAGTAAGAAAATGACTCATTTTAAGAAAATTATAAATTATAGTTTTTTTAGTATTTTATATTTTTTCTTTATGTCTTTTATTGCCTTGTCTTCTTATCAGAATGTAGACATTATGACTACCACAGAACTTTATAAGAATGAATTGATTTTATCGATTGTTCAGGTTAGTAATTTTATTTTGTTAATTTGGATTATATATACGTTATTCTATCATTTATATCGTTATTATAAAAAGAAATTTGATTAAAAAAAGATACCTTTATTAAGATATCTATTTTTTATTTTCTATTTGTTCTACATAGTATTCTTCTAAACACATATGGTGTTTTTTTATATAGGTGGCAATTTTTTTCCCTACATAGCGATAGTGCCAAGATTCATATTCATATCCTGTTTGTTTTGTTTTATCTTCTGGAAATCTTAAGATAAAGCCATAGTTTTGTGCATGCTCTTGCATCCAGGTAAATTCTTCTGTTTTTTCAAAATTTGTATAATCTTCTTTTCCGTTATAAACATCTACTGCTAGGCCTGTTTGATGTTCTGAGAATCCTGCGCGTGCGGAATAAGTATCTGCCCCTTCGACACCGTCTTCTTCCTTATAACGGTTATAGAGTGCACGTTGGTAGTTATAGCTTCGATAAGTTGACATTGCAATAATTGTGTTGCCTTCTTCCTTTGCTGCTTGTGCTAAATCTTCAAATGCTTCTTTTGCTTCTTTTACTAACATCATTCCATTGCGTGCATATTTTTTATCAATCTCTTCTAAATTTTCCGGAATATAATCTTCTTCTAAATAATAATATTTATTTACTAAAATGTTTGTTTTGTTTAAATTTATGGCCTTTTTTGTATTGGTATAATAATCACGATCAATACCAATATTAACATCCATAATGATTTGTTTTGTACTTAATCCCTTGTTTTTTTTCTGATAGGCTAAATATCGATCGATATAATCTTCGTTAAAATAATCTAGTTTCTTTTGGATGTTTTCTAATTTCCCTAGTTTTATTTCTTTTGCAGTTTTTACGACTTTTTCTTTTTTTGTCGTTTTGGGAGAGGTTAAGGTTAAGACTCCATAAGTGATACTAAAAAGGATTAATAAGATACAGCTAAGAAAAATTAAAAAGTTCTTTTTTTTAAGTTTTAATTTTTTTTTCTTTACTACGGTCATATGATCACCTAATTCTATCTTAGCATTAAATTTTTAATTTATGTATAAATTTCTTTCATTTGACATAAAAATTGGTAGGAGGTAGACATGAAAGTAGTTATAAAATTAGGAGTGCTTTTTATGGCCCTTTTTCTACCATTTTCTGTTTTTGCTGTAGAATCTACAGAAGAAGGAAGTTTAATTCCTAATGCTAAAAGTGGAATTTTGATTGAAGCAAATAGTGGAAAAATTTTATTTGAAAAGGCGAAAAATGAGAAAGTTGCTGTTGCATCTATGAC
Organism: uncultured Bacilli bacterium; assembly: GCA_947600015.1. Lineage (GTDB taxonomy): Bacteria > Bacillota_I > Bacilli_A > RF39 > UBA660 > CANRGD01. Next base: position 3,098 of record CANQFX010000047.1, on the reverse strand, counting down.
AAAAATGGTAGCACAAATTATTATTTTAGAGTGTATCGAAAGTGGTAAAATTCACTGGGATGATGTTGTCGTAGTAAGTAAGAATGCAGCAGATATGGGTGGGTCTCAAATCTATATCAAAGAAGGAGAAAGGATTACAATTGAAGATTTAATGAAGGGAATTTCTATGGCAAGTGGGAATGATGCAACAGTGCAAATGGCAGAAGTGATTAGTGGTAGTGAAGAGAAGTTTGTTCAATTGATGAATCAAAAGGTAAAAGAATTGGGATTAAAAAATACACATTTTAAAAATTGTACCGGTTTAGATGAAGAAAATCACTATTCTAGTGCTTATGATATGGCAATGATTGCCAGAGAGTTAGTAGTAAATCATCCAGAAATTTTAAAATTTTCTTCTTTGTATGAAGATTATTTAAGAGAAAATACGGATAATAAGTTTTGGCTTGTTAATACAAATAAATTAGTGCGATTTTATGAAGGAGCAGATGGTTTAAAAACAGGGCATACGGATGCAGCGGGCTATTGTTTAGCGGCTACTGCGAAAAAAAATGATTTACGACTTATTGGAATTGTCTTAGGGGAAAGTGATAGTAAAGTACGAAATCGTGAGGTAATGGAACTTTTAGACTATGGATTTCAAAATGTACAAATGAATGTATTGAAAAAGAAAGGGGAAGTCATTAAAAAAATTAAATTAGATAAAGCAACCAAAGAAATTGTGGATATTGTATTAGAAGATAATTTAGGAGTAGTAGAAGATATGGGAACAGATAACCATAAATATCAATATCAAGTAGAGATTCCTTCGCTAAAATTACCATTAAAAAAAGGTGATTCGGTAGGTACGATTTTTGTTAAAGAAAAAGGGAAAACACTATCTAACGGAAACTTAATTGTATCTAAAGATGTAAAAGAACTTAGTTATTTTCGCCTGTTTATACGAGGAATCAATGATTTAGTTAGTGGTTCTATTTAGAAATGATGAAAAGTAACCATGATATGATGTTACTTTTTTCATTTTATTTTTCGAATTATGAAAAAACTCTTTTTAATCGATGTAGATGGTGTTATAATGAAGAAGTGATAAATAAAGTGAGGTAGTAGTATGGCAGGTAAGAAAAAAGTAGATTCAAGTATCGATGAGAAAAAGAAAAAAGAAACGACGAAGTCAGAAAAGAAGACAGCAGTTTCTAAAAAGGCACCAAAGAAAAAGGAAAATAAAAAAGAAATTACTCCTGAGAATGTCAAAGAAAATACAAGAAAGATAAGAGTTAGTCGAGTACAAAAAAATCAGGATATTTATGTAGATGATTTTACGATTACGAAGGAAGAACAGATTTATTTTGATGAAAATAGATTAGATGATGAAGAGAGTTTAGACAATACTTTTGTAGAGACACGTCTAAAGAAACAAAAGAAAAAAGTAATTACACCACGAAAAGAGGAGGAAGAGTTTCCTGTAAAAAAGAAAAGTAGAGCTTCTGTTGTTGTCATTATTATCCTCTCTTTACTTTTCTTGGCATCGCTTGGTACAAATATTTTCGTTTTTGCTACTAAGCCTACCAAGACCAAAATAAAAACTGTTACAAAAACAGTGGTAAAAAAGGCAATGGATGATAACTATGTATTTTTAGGAGACTCTATTACGGATGGATATGATTTAAACAAATATTTTGAGGGTTATCCTGTTGTAAATAGTGGAGTTAATGGAAATACTACCACGGATATTTTAAAGGATATGGAAGGGCGAGTTTATCGATATAATCCAACAAAATTATTTTTATTGATTGGTACGAATGATTTGAAAAAAATGGATCAGGAAGAAATTATTTCTAATATTCATAAAATTATTGATGAAATTCAAGAGCACCGTCCTTATTGTGAAATTTACTTAGAATCAATTTATCCAGTGAATAATACGGAAGAAGAGAAAATTGATCATGATATGGTAACAGAAGATAGAAAAAATGAGGATATAGAAGAAATTAATGAAGCATTAGAAAAAATAGCGGAAGAAGAAAAGATTACGTATCTTGATTTGTATTCGCTTTTAGTAGATGAAGAAGGAAATTTAAATTTGGACTATACAACAGAAGGATTACATATTTCTGATGAGGGTTATGCGTTAATTACGGAAGAAATTATGAAATATATAAAAAAATAAGAAATAGTATAGGATGATTTTAATGGAAAAAAAGGAAAAACGGCTAGAATATAAGGGTATGATAATTTTATGCATATTTATGGGGATTCTTGCGCTTTCTTACATCAGTTTCATCCTTTATAGTTATTTTGTAATAAAGAAATATGATTATAAAATATTACCACAAGTATATTTAGAAAAATATAATTTATCTAATACAGAATTTTCTAATTTAGTACAAACCATTCAGAAACAGCAAGAGAAAGTTTTAACGACGAATATTATTCTTGTGTGCCAAGGGAAAGAATATTCTTATCACTTAAAAGACTTAGGGCTTTCTTTTCCCACGAATCAAGTAATTGAGGAAATTCTTGATTACCAAGATAGTTTAAGTTATAGTGAAAAAGTAATGCAGGTTTTTTTTGGTAAGAAGAAGAAATTTTCTTATGCATTTTCATATGATAAGGAGAAGATAAGGAACTTTTTAACACAATTAAAACAAAAAGTGGATCTTCCTTTAGTTCATGGTAGTTTTTCTGAACAAAATGGAAAAATTCAATATCTTTCGGGACATGATTCTTATTCTTTAAATGTTCTATCCTCTTTGGAAGTGTTGACAAAAAAATTAGATTCTGGAGTAAAAGAAAATGAAAAAATAGAATTGATTGGGACGAGTGAAAAGTCAAATCATAATCCTGCATATGCTGCGATTAATACAAAAGTTTCTAGTTTTTCTACAGAATTTAATCCCTATATTTCTAGAGCTACGAATTTAAAAACGGCATTAAATTATATTAATGGGGCAGTAGTAGAACCGGGACAAATATTTTCTTTCTATCAATATGCAGGTCCTTATAATAAAAAAGGATATGTATTCTATTACGAATTTGTAGGAAATGGAGTTTGTCAGATTGCAACTACGGTTTATAATGCGGTATTGCTAGGCGGGTTAAAG
>CANQFX010000046.1 GCA_947600015.1 uncultured Bacilli bacterium | reverse complement strand
CGAGGACGTTTGATGTCTATGACAGAACAAACACAAGAACGAGATATTATGGAGCGATTAGAGTTAAAAGTTCGACCTATCACAAAAGAATTACAATTTTATTTTGATGGGCATACTACCATTCGTAAAGATAGTGATTTTATGGTATTTAATATAAAAGAATTGATGAATAGTGATTCTAATGTTAGAAATGCATTATTCTTTAATGTTTTAAAGTATGCTTGGGGTCTTTGCTTAGACTTTAATGTAGATACCGTATTGATGGTTGATGAGGCTCATGTATTACTTGGAGATAACAATGCTTTAGGAGCAGATTTCTTAGCGCAAGTACAAAGAAGAGCCAGAAAATATAATACTGGAACGATTATCATTACTCAACAACCAAGCGATTTTTCTGATCCTGCTGTAATTACGCAGGGAAAAGCAATTTTTGATAATTCTTCATATTACTTAATCATGGGATTAAGAAAGCAAGCAGTAGAAGATTTAAGTTTATTAATTGACTTAAATGATAGTGAAAAAGAAAGTATTAAGCGATATTCACAAGGAGAAGCATTATTTGTATGTGGAAACAGACGGATGCAAATTAATGTTGCTCTTACCCAACAAGAACTAGATTCTTTCGGTTCTGGAGGAGGATTTTAGAATAAAAAAGAAGTAAGGTGATGTGTTATGCCATACGAAAGTACAAGAAATAGAAAAAATAATAATATGCAAGAAAATGCTAGCACAGCGCCTTCTAATGAGGAGGAACAAAAGGCTAGGCAAGATTCTTCCAAAAAAGTTGCTAAAACTGCTGCGAAGGGGGCAGCAAATTATTTTGCTGGACCTATAGGTGGAAAGGCTGTTGATGCTCTTTCTAAAACAAAAGTGGGTGATGCACTCTTAAATAAGGGTGGGAAACTTTTAAATTCTGTACCAGGAGTCGGTAAGGCAGCAAAAAAGTTAGATGATCGTGGTGCAATTGATAAAGCAGACCAGGCAATGGATATTGCAGGAGGTAGTGCTGGAGAGAATCGCTTGAAAACGACAATTCCGAATCAAACAACAACATCATCTGGTGTTTCTTCCGGTGAAAATAACAAAAAGGATTCTTCTTTCGGTGGTTCTTCGCTTTCACCAACGGATTCGAAACCTAACAACGATAATAACGCGCAAGAAGAGGATCAGGAAAAATCAAATAAAAGTTCGTTTTCCGCTACTGGATTTGCTAAATTTTCTTTGGCACAAAAGGTTATGTTTTTAGGACCGTTAATTATTCTTCTAGTTTCCATCTTATCCGTCACTGCAGCAGTTGCAGGAGAAGCAGGAGGATATGAGGATGGCTTCGGGGCGAATGATGCAGCTGATGGAGTAACAGATGGTACGGAGTTTACAGCTTCAAGTAGAGAACAAAATGATTTTTATACTCGGATTAATGATGTAAAATCCCAAATGTTAGCTGAGGGTAAATCAATTGATGTAACCTATATTATTGCGATGTATCAAATTTTAGTAAGACATAATGCGCATCTTAATTATGATGATATGACAACAGGAAAAATTGAAGAATTTGCTAATAGTATGTTGCTAGATAATCGTTATAATGAAGAAACTTTTAAAAATAATGTAATAAATCAAATTATTCCACAGTACTTACCAAATTCTAAAGACTCTGATCGTGAAAGAATGGTAGAGGAAATGTTAGAATATGTGGAAAATTATTATGATTTAGTAGGAGCCGATAATGGATTAGTTTGTGCTTCTCTTGGAAGTTGTATTTATACTATTCATGGTTTTTATATTCCAAGATTAGGAAATGTGACAAATCAAATGAATATTTCTGATTTAAAAGTTCGTTTGATGCAAACAGGATTTGCAAGCGGACATAATTATGGAGGAACCTTTGGTTTACCACTAGAGGGAGAAGAATTAGTCCCATTTGAAAAATATATTTTGGGAGTGGCTTATCAGGAAATTGGACCAAATGCTCCAGAAGAAGCCCTAAAAGCCCAAATGGTTGCGGCTAGAAGTTATGCTCTTGCTCGTGCTCAAGATGTTGGTGGATGGAACACATTACAGGAAGAAAATGGGCAATGGATTTTACAGATCGCAAATAGTACGAATGATCAAGTATATTGTGATCCTGATCAGGGATGTTCTTCCAATGATGGTCAATGGGGACAAATTCATAGTGGACTTTCTTATGATAGAGGATTTCGGAGAGAACCAATGCCTGCCGATTCAAGACTTCGGACTATTGCGGCAGAAACTATGGGAGAAGTCTTAGTAAATGATCAAGGAAATGTAATTTATGCTGGTTATAAGCAAGAAGAACAGGACTTATATACTTCTCTTGCTAGACAGGGTCTTAATTATAAGCAAATTCTCTTAGAGGTATATAACAATCACTTTTCTTATGGCGCAAGTAATGTTCAAAGTATGAATTGTAATAAGAACGGATCCAGTACTTGTAGTTCAGCAGGAACGACTTCTACCGGCGATTTTGCTAATTGGAAACAATATGAGGGTCCATGGACGGATGTATTGGTTGGTACCAGTGGAAAAACGATTCGCGGAATTGGTTGTCTTGCTACTTCTGTTGCGATGTTAATTGCGAAAAGTAAAGTTCCAACTGTTGTTGCTGATTTTAATCCTGGAACATTTGTTGAATTTATGAATACACATGGAGGATTTTCGGGAGGAAGTTTTACTTGGACACAAACGAATCAAATTGCTCCAGGCTTTGTATATCAAGGGGATATTAATATTTCGGGATATACTAAACAGCAAAAATTAGATCAAATTAAAGCATTATTGAATGAGGGTGCTTATGTTGTGGCAGAAGTAAAAGGAGGTATTGGACAGCATTGGGTTGCGATTGACTCTGTTGTAGGAGATAATGTCATTATGATGGACCCAGGTAGTAGTGGTACCATATTATGGCAAGAATATGATTGGAATCGGACGAGCCGATTAGGATATTATAAGGTACAATAATAGGAGAAGATATGAAAATAAAAAAGAAAAAAAGGTATGTAATATTGGTTCTTATTTTGCTGTTATATTTTGGTTTGTTATTTTATTTTCTTGGATATAAAAATGTAAAAAATAAAGGAAATACAGCCACAATTTTAGTTGGAAATGAAACGGTTTGGAACTATGAAAATAAAAAATGGTTTCACATCAAAAAACAGGCAACAATAGAGAAACTAAATTGGCAAAAGTTTCATGTATATCTTAATCAAGAAGAAATTGGTGATTATTATTTATGGCATGATGATAGATGGTATTTATTTGATAAAAATAAAAAAGCTGTAAATAAGAGTGGCGATTTGTTAGCCATCCGTGCTAATTATAATATTGCGGTTGCAGCAATGGAAGAAGTAGAAATGACAGAAGATGCTTATGTGCAGCAAGTATTAGAAGAGTATCATTTACCTTTTCCTTCTCAATATACAACAAGGAAAAAGTTAATATTTGATATTGATAACGATGGAATCAAAGAAGAATTTTATATTCTTAGTAATGCCTTTGCGATTGATTTTTATCCTGAGACAGCCTATTCTTTTATCTTTATGGTAAAAGAACAACAAATCACGATGTTATATCATAATATTGTAAAAAATACTGGAACAAATAATTGTCAACCTGATATTTATTCGGTTTTAGATATAGATCGAGATAAAAAATATGAAATGATTGTTGCGTGCTACAATTATAGTATAGAAACACCAGTTTATATGTTATATCAGCAGCAAAAAGATCAATTTAAAATTTTGATATCTAATCAATCATAAGAAAGATTTCTCAAATGTAGAGAAATCTTTATCTGTCGCAGGTAAATAATAGATTTTTCTTGCAAAATAAGAATTTTGTGGTAAAATATAGGCAGTAAAAAACGAATAACTAATGACAGTTTCGCAAAGTTAAGGTATAATAGAAAAAGAAGGGGAGTAGTACTATGAAATTCAAACTTCGTATTGATCCAGAAGATTTGTTAATCTTTGTCTTATTTGCGGTATTTTTACTTTATATTGTCGCAATTGGAGTTGCTAATTTATCTACTTTTGCAGAAACGGGACGCTTGTCAGGATTAAATCCCTTTCCTGCCTTTTCTGCTACTTATTTTAAGACAACGATGATTTTTTATTTCTTGACCCTAGGAGGACTTTTTATTAGTGTTAGTTCTTATATTTTTGATCGTGATAAAGGGTTTGGAATTACAACAGATAAAAAAGATAAAGGATACTCTAGATGGGCCAAAGATAGGGAAATTAAGGAAGAACTGGAACCTGTATCGATTACTCAGGAAAATGCGAAAGCAGCGGGTGTCCCTTTACTTTTAAATGAAAAAGAGATGTGGGTAGATAATAGTGAATACCATTCTCTTGTTATTGGTGCTACTGGTTCTGGTAAAACGCAAACAGTCATTTTGCCTATGGTTCATAGTTTGGCTAAGGCAAAAGAATCGATGATTATTACAGACCCCAAAGGTGAAATCTATGAAAAAACAAGTATGATGCTTCGTGATCGAGGATATCAAATTTTATTATTAAATTTCCGTGATCCCCAAAATGGAAACGCTTGGAATCCGATGACCTTACCATATAGAATGTATCGGGAAGGAAATCAAGATAAAGCCATTGAGTTATTAGACGATTTGGCATTAAATATTTTATATGATGAATCTAATAAGAATGCGGATCCCTTTTGGGAAAAAACGTCTGCAGATTATTTCTCTGGTGTTGCTTTAGGATTATTTGAAGATGCAAAAGAAGAAGAAATTAATATTAATAGTATTTCTCTGGCAACAACGGTAGGAGAAGAAAAATTTGGTGGATCTACTTATATTAAGGAATATTTTAATGCCAAAGATCCTGCTAGTGCTGCTTCGATCAATGCTTCTAGTACGATTATGGCACCAAGCGAGACGAAGGGAAGTATTTTATCTGTATTTAAACAAAAAGTAAAATTATTTGCTTCTCGTGATAATTTAAGTGAGATGTTATCTCATAGTGATATTAGTCTAGAAAGTATTGGAGAAAAACCAACCGCCGTATTTATTGTTATTCAAGATGAAAAAAAGACCTATCATTCATTAGTTACAATTTTATTAAAACAAATTTATGAAACGTTGATTTCGGTTGCGCAAAGTCATGGAGGAAAATTACCAGTAAGAACGAATTTCCTTTTGGATGAATTTGCGAATATGCCACCATTGAAAGACGTTACGACGATGATTACCGCAGCTCGTTCTCGTTTGATTCGTTTTACGATGATTATTCAAAACTTTGCCCAATTAGATTCTGTTTATGGAAAAGAAGATGCGGAAACCATTCGTGGTAACTGTGGAAATATTATTTATTTGATTACTACAGAATTAAAAGCCTTAGAGGAAATTTCTAAAATGTGTGGAGAAGTAAAATCTAAAAAAGATGATAAGACAGCATCTACTCCATTAGTGACGGTATCTGATTTACAACGAATGAAACAATTTGAAGTAATTATCTTGCGTATGAGAAAGCAACCATTTAAGACGAAATTTACTCCTTATTTTAAAATTGATTGGGGAAAGAAATATCCTGAGGCAACCTATCCAACTAGAGAAAAACAAGTTGTTCATACGTTTGATATTAAAGAATTTGTAAAAAATCAAAAGAAAAAGAAACTTTTAGAAATGATGAACTCTAGTGAAGAAGAGGGAGGAACACCGAATTTTCCAGGCATGCCTGGTATGCCAAATTTTCCTGGTCTTGGGGGAATGGGAATGCCCGGACTACCTGGTATGGGTGGCATGAGACCAAGAGAGATGGATGAGCCTAAAAGGCCTTTTCCTACGAATGAAAAAATGCCTGACTTTTTAACTAGACCAGATATTAAAAAGGAAGGAAGGCCAATGGCAAATGGAAGCAAAAACATGCCTCCTAGGGAAAACTCTTTTTCTCCTTTTATTCCTAGTAGTCAACAGACAGATTCCTCTGTTGAAAAAGAAAATGATCTTGGCTTTGATGTTGATGAATTAGTGAGAAAAATTGATGCTAAAATTGCTGAATTGGAAGCAGAAGAACAAAGAGAAAAAGAGGAAGAAGAAAGAAAGAAAAAAGAGAAAGAACAGAAAGAATCAGCAGGAAAAGAAACAATGAAACAAGCCGAAGTTGGACAACCAAAAGAAGCAAAAATAGAAGAAGAAAATAAAAAAGTATCATTAGAGATTGAAGATGATAATGACGATGATGATGATGATGATTTCTTTGATGACTTTTTTGATAATTAATAAAGGAGGATTCTATGAGTACAAGTTTTAATATAATGGAAAATAAAAATAAGATGAAACCCAAAAAAACATCTTCTAGCAATCAACCTGTTTCTGATATGAAAAAAAAGATGATACGCTTTATGCTTATTATTTTAGGAATCGTAGTAATTTTTATTCTTATTTTATGGGTATTATCTTTATTTACGAAAAAAGAATATTCCTATGAAGAGATGGAAGAAGTACTAAAAAATGCTGCTGTTTCTTATTTTGCTGAACACCAAGATCGTTTACCTACAGAAGATCAAATTGTAGAAATAGAAGATACAACATTAGTTGCCTCAGAAAAGATGAAAGAATTGAGCGAATATACAAGTAAAGATCAATGTAGTGGTACGGTAACTGTAGAAAAAGCAGGTAATGATTATATTTATCAACCATATTTAAATTGTGGAGATAATTATACAACAAAAGAAATCGTAAGTTTACTTACCGAAAATGTCGTGAGTGAAGGTTATGGATTATATCATATTAAAGATAATTATATTTTCCGTGGTGAAATAGTCAATAACTATATTAAACTAGATCGTTCTTTATGGCGTATTATAAAAATTACTGCAAATAATGAACTTGTATTAATTAAAGAATTGGATACTTCTTATGGAAATCCTTGGGATGATCGTTATAATGAACAATCCAAATATACGATTGGTATTAATAATTATAAAAATAGTCGGATGAAAGAATATTTAACTACTCTTTATAATAATAAGGAAGAAGGAAGCATTCTCAGTGCTAAAGATAGAAAAAATCTAACTAGTTTTAATTTATGTATTGGTAAAAGATCAAGTAAAGAAAAGGGTTCTGACAATAGTATTGAATGTAGAGAAATATTAGAAAATCAAAAAATTGGTTTACTTACTTTATCTGATTATATTGCGGCAAGTACAGATGTCAATTGTAATAGTGCGGAAACACCAAGTTGTCAAAATTATAACTATTTAGCAAATGATTATAGTTGGTGGCTTGCAACGGCAAATAGTGAGAATACGTTTTCTGCTTATTCTATTACAGAAACAGGAAGTATTCTTGTTCAAAATACGAATTATTATTCTGCCATTCGCCCTGTGATTCAATTAAAAGCAAATTTGTTATATAAAAGTGGCGATGGTAGTTTAAACAAACCATATAAAATAAAATAGGAATCTATTATAACAAGAGATTCTTTTTTTTCATATTAATATAATAGAGGTGAGATACGTGTATTCTATTGATATGAAAACATTTCTTAGTAAATTAGAAAAAGAATCACTCAATGTCATTGATATTAGAGATGCTTCTAAATTCCGAAATGGGGCTATTCCTTCGGCCCAAAATATTCCTTCGGTCTATTTGATTGCTCATCCAGAAAAATATTTAGATAAACAAAAAAAATACTATATTTACTGTCAATCGGGGCATATTAGTAATGACATTGTAAATGAATTAAATTATTTAGGATATCATACTGTAAACTTAATTGGGGGATATCGCAATTACTTGTTAATGAAATAAATTTGTACTATAATAAAGCAAGAAGGTGATACATTGGATGTCGTAAATCATTGGATTGAAGTTTGTACCAATTTTATAGAAAAGGGAGGTCCTATTTTAGGATTTTTCTTAATTTTCTTAGAATCCTTTTTGCCAGTTTTACCATTAGGAGTATTTGTAGCCTTAAATGTGAATGCTTTTGGTTTTCTGTTTGGAATTATTATTTCTTGGATTGCGACATGTTTAGGTTGTCTTTTTTCGTATTTTGTTTTTAATCATATTTCAACAAAATGGTTAAAGAAATATTTACAAAAGAAAAAGATGAAGAAAGTGGAAGGTGCAATCGAAAAATTTCAAAGTATTCCTTTTCCTCATTTGACAGTTATTATTACTTTACCATTTACACCAGCATTTTTAGTTAATATTCTAGCAGGATTAGTACGAATGAAGGAAGAAAAATTTATGTTGGCTCTTTTTATTGGAAAAATATTTATGATTACTTTTTGGGCTTATATTGGGAAAAGTTTTATTGAAAGTATGACAGATATTAAAGCAATTATATTTATTTCTATTTTACTACTGCTTGCTTATTTCTTATCAAAATTAGTTGGAAAAAGAATGAATATCGAGTAGAATAAGAAGTAGAAGGTGAATGAAAATGGATTATATTATTATTGGAATTTTAGTGATTATTTTAATTTTAGTTGTGATTTCATTATTTAAAAACATCAATGAAAGTAATATTACCGAGCGCTTAGGAAAACTTGAAGTAAGCATGATGAAAGAAATGGGAGATTTTAAAAATGAACTAAGCAGAAATATGAATGAAGATTTTACTAAATTAAATGAACAATTAGAAAAAAGATTATTTGCGATTAATGAGAAAGTAAATGAGAGATTAGATCAAAATTTTGAAAAAACGAATAAGACATTCTTAAATGTCATGGAACGCTTATCTAAAATAGATGAAGCCCAAAAGAAAATAGAAACATTGTCTACAGATATTGTCAGTTTACAAAGTGTATTGACAGACAAAAAAACACGCGGTATTTTTGGAGAAGTCAATTTAAATCATATTTTAACGAGTGTTTTTGGTGAGAAAAATGATGCTATCTTTCGTCTACAATATACGCTTTCTACGGGGGTAATTGCAGATAGTGTTGTTTTTGCGCCTAAACCTCTAGGAACAATCGCCATTGATTCTAAATTTCCACTAGAGCATTATCAATTAATGGTAGATAAAAAAATATCACAAGAAAAAAGAGAACAATATGAAAAAATGTTTAAGCAGGATATGAAAAAACATATTGATGCGATTAGCACAAAGTATATTATTCCTGGAGAAACCACGGATCAAGCGATTTTGTTTTTACCAGCAGAAGCTATTTTTGCAGAAGTCAATGCTTATCATCAAGATATTATACAATATGCCTATAAAAAACGAGTATGGATTACCTCTCCAACAACGTTGATTTCAACATTAACGGTTATTCAGATGATTATTAAAAATATGGAAAAAGACAAATATACTTCCATTATTCATGAAGAATTAAATAAATTAGGATTAGAATTTTCTAGATATAAAGAACGTTGGGATAAATTATCTCGTAGTATTCAAATGGTGAATAAGGATGTAGAAAATGTTTCTATTACTACAGATAAAATTAGTAAGAAGTTTGATGCAATCAATCAAGTAGAAATTCATAAACTACAAGAGAAAACAGAAGAAGAAATAAATTCATAAAGTTCTTGGTTCTTAAACATTAAGGAGTGGTGAAAGAAATTTTACCACTTTTTAAATACAAAAAAAAGACATTACAACACAAACCTGTTATAATGTAGATAAACAATAAAAAATAAACAAAATAAAGGGTGTTGTCAATGTCTATAAATAATTCTATACTAAAATTACTAAATATGGAAGACCATAATTTAATTTTTGACGAAAATTTTTGT
>CANQFX010000045.1 GCA_947600015.1 uncultured Bacilli bacterium | reverse complement strand
TCTGCTTTAAAGAAATATGCCAATTGGATTGGAGTAAGACCACAAGATATACAAGGAAAAAATTTATTAGTAGCATCGATTATGAAACCATTAGGAGTAAAAGATCCTTTAGGAAATTTAACGGTGATTCGTCATCCTATGTTTGGAAATGATATGGGAACAAAAACGACAACAGATGATACCATTACATTAGGAAATAAAATAGTAGAAAAAACAGCAATTGTCCAATTAGAAGCCAATATAGAAGAATTGATTGAATCAACAGAAAATACATTGAAAGAAGTAAAGAAAAAATTATATACAGAACCAGCTGCTTATATATTAATTCATTGTGGAGGAAGAAAATTAGGGATTGGACAAAGAATAGAAGAGGTACATCAAAGATTAGTAAAAGAAGCAAAAGGAGTTCCTTTTATTACTGCCTTTACCTTTGGAGAATACGGTTATGAAGAGCATTCTGCAAATATTTGTGGAGGATTAATGTTATCCTTTACAGCCTTTGGGAAGGACTAACAAATAAGGAGCAATCCTTTTTTCTTTTTGGGAAAATATTGCAATCATAAATATCTTATAATATAATAATGTATCAAAAGGAGAGTTTATGGTGGATAAAAAACAGTTAACTTTAATACAAAGCACATGTGCTGCAAGAATATTTTTAAATATATTTGGTTTAATATTAGGCGACGTAAGTCAAATAGATGAACGTTCAAAAATAGAAATATTAGATCGGAAAAATAATCAAGTAGGTCAATTATATTTTAACCAAGGTAAAGTGATTATGTTTGCCAATGATAATGATAGTGTATTAGAAGCAAGTTTTGCTATTCCTACAATATGGGAATTTAATAAGAATGAATATTATCATGCTCTATGTAGACAATGGTCTAGTAACATTAATTTTCAACTTCAAAAACAAAATAATATAAAACTATCTGGTGAAATTTTAATAGAAAGTTTTATGGATGTTGAATTTGGAGTATCATGCCTTTGCCATTCTTTGATAAATTGTGAAGTTCCAAAAAGAGAGAATATAGTCCTAAAAATATTAAGAAATGGAAGTATATTTCATACCAAAATTAATTCTGGAGAAAATGAAGAAGTAATAGAGATAACTCCTTGGAGTGCCTTAGATGGTGTTCTTTTACATGATATCAAAAAAGGGCAATATGATGAAAAAAAAGGTGTATATCCATATAGAAAATATGTAGGAGTTTTTAATACAAGTGAAAATAAATTGCATGTGTTTTTAAATGAAACAGAATATAACGATCAGTTATCTTTTAGAAATGAATTCTTATCAAAAAAAGATAATAATGTTAGAGAAACATTACTACAAGTAGGGAAATTAATGCAAGATGTAGATGCAAATATGTATGAAAAAATTAAGGAATTAAAGGAATTATTTTTCATTGGAGATATATCTTTATTAGATAATTTAATTAGCGTATGCTATGACAGTTATACTGATGAAGAAATAGAGGCATTATTAGGAATAAAAAGAATACCAATAGCGTATCAAGATAAAGCAGATAATTTAGTAGATTCTTATTATGGAACTAGAAACAATAGTTATTTTCTAAAAGGAGAATTAGAAAAGAAGTTATTCAAAAAGTAATTTTAACAGACCAAACTTAATATGATATAAAAGAGGAATTTTTATATAAATTTTACAAAAAACGAAAAATTGACAATTACAAAAGGGATTTGTATAATTAAATCATAACTATGATTTCATGGTAGTTGAATGAAAGGAGGAATAGTGAATGGATGCTAGTACAGTAGAAAAATTTGTAAATGGGTTAGGAACAGATAATTTATTTTTTGCTGTAATTGGGGCATATCTTGGCGCTGTTTTAATTGTGACTCTTGTGATTGCAATTCTACAAATTATCGCAATGTGGAAATTATTTACCAAAGCAGGTGAAGCAGGATGGAAGGCAATTATTCCTATATATAACACAATCATCTATTATAAAATTTCTGGTGTTTCACCTTGGCTCGTGTTAGTAGTTGCAATTTTATCGATGTTATCATTTGTTCCAAATGCAATAGTAGTTACTCTTGCCTTAATTTGTGAAATGGCAATAGTCGTATATCAAACTTCAATGCTTTCTAAAGCATTTGGCAAAGGAATTGGATATACCATTGGATTATTATTCTTAAACACAATATTCATACTAATTTTAGGATTAGGAAAAGCAGAATATGTTTTAGATAAGAACAAAGATTAAAGAGCAAATGCTCTTTTTTTATTGATAAGGAATTTGCTTGTTAGTATTGCCAATAAAAAGAGAGTAGATTTATAGTATAATATAGAAAACAGAAGAAATAAGATAGGAAACATTTCATAGTCAATAGGGAGGAAGCTGTATGATTTTAAACGTAAGTGGTAGAACCGATATTGTTGTATTCTATTGTGATTGGTTTATGAGGCGATATAAAGAAGGATATGTAGACGTTCGTAATCCATTTTATCCAAACCAAATCAGTAGAATATATTTTTCAAATGTAGATATGATTGTATTTTGTACAAAAAATCCTCGTCCCATCATTCCTTATTTAAAAGAAATAAAAAAACCTATTTTATTTCATATTACTTTAACTCCTTATCATAAAGATATAGAACCAAATGTAAAAGATAAGAAAAAAGTAATAGAAGATATAAAAGAAATTGCAGATATATTAGGGAAAGAATATGTCTATCTACGTTATGATCCCATTTTAATTAATGAAAAATATACGATAGATTATCATATAAAAGCATTTCGTAAACTAGCAGAGCAACTAGAAGGAAAAATAGAACATATCATTATATCAATCATTGATGAATATAAAAACGTAAAAAAACATCAGCAAGAGTTAAAATTAAAAGCACCAACCGAAGAAGAATTAGAGAAACTTATGAAAAGTTTTATTGAAATTGCGAATCAAAATCATATGATCATCCAAAGTTGTGGAGAAAAAGATTCTCTAGTAAAATATGGAATTGTTGATGAAGTTTGTGTATCAAAACAATTAGCATATCAATTAACAGGGAAAAAATTTCCTAAATGGAAAGCAAGAGATTGTCATTGTGTAGAAATGGTAGATATTGGAGCCTATAATACCTGTCCTCATTTATGCAAATATTGCTACGCAAATTATGAAGAAAAGGAAATCATAGAAAATAGGAAAAAACATGATAAAAATGCAAGTGTATTAATAGGAAGCATAAGTCAAGAGGATATAATAAAAGAAAGAAAATAAAAGAGTATGTATATAAAAATATTGTAAAACATAGAAATAAATGATAAAATAAAAGAAAAAGAGGTGAGAAAGTGGAAGAAAAAAATGAAATTTATCCTAAACTATTTACTTGGTTATTTGTTGGACTATTAATTACCTTTGTCAGTGGTTATGTTTTAGCGATGAATCCAGAATTAACAGTTACAGTATTAGGGATAGGATTTATTCCCATTGCTATTATTGAATTAGTAATTGCTTTTGTTATGGGAATTCGTATTCGAAAGATGCACCCATTCACAATGAAAATATGCTATCTCATATTTTCTATCACAACAGGAATTACCTTTTCAGCAATATTTTTAACTTATGAATTAACATCCATGTTATCAATCTTTATCATTACAGCAGCAATATTTGCTTTATTAGCATTTTATGGATATAAAACAAAAAAAGATTTAAGTAAATTTGGAGTTATCCTACTATTTAGTCTATTAGGAACTATTATTGGTTCACTATTAAACTATTTTATATTTAAAAATGCTCTTACAGATATTGTAATATCTGGTCTTGGTATTTTAATATTCAGCGGTTATATTGCTTATGACATGAACAGAGTAAAAATAATGCTAGCAGAATTAGGAGAAGAAAAAACCGCCATTTATGGTGCTTTCCAATTATACTTAGATTTTATTAACCTATTTATAAGGTTATTAGAATTATTTGGAAAAGAAAAGAGAGATTAATCTCTCTTATTTTTTAGAAAGAAGTGGAAGTAATGCGAACAAGAAAAGCAATAAAAAAAAGAGCGAAAGAAATCCTACGTAAACATTATCTTTTATTGATTGCCGTTTGTGTAGTAGCCTCTTTTATAGGAGCAGAGTCTACAGCATCTTTATTTGCTGTGAGAATTCAAGGGCCAGTAAAAAGTGAAGAAGAAGTGATTCAGAAAATAGAAATTGAAAGTATTGAAAAAGCCAAAGAAGAAGCAAAACAAGCCCAAGAAATCATTGAAACAAGAGACAATAATAAAATACTAGGTAGAACAAGAGGAGTATTTTCTTCTATTATTAATTCTGTCGCAACAGGTTCTATTTATATTCGATTAATCCAAGCAATTTCTTCTATAGTACAATCAAAAAGTGTTTCTGTTGCCATTTTAATTCTACTTAGTTTATTTTTAACATTTTTAATATGGTATTTTATTGTAGATATATATCAAGTAATATCAAGAAGAATTTTTCTAGAGGCAAGGATATATAAAATCGTATCCAAACGAAGATTTACATATCTATTAAGTATTAAAAAATGGAATAAAGTAGCTTGGACAATGTTTTTAAAATCTTTCTATCAATCATTATGGAGTTTAACAATTGTTGGTGGAATAATCAAACGCTATTCTTATTTTTTAGTACCTTATATAGTAGCAGAAAATCCTAATATTTCTGCGAGGGATGCAATTACATTATCTAGAAATATGATGAATCATCATAAATGGGAATGTTTTGTATTAGAACTTACCTTTTTCGGTTGGGAAATCTTAGGAACCTTAACACTAGGAATTACACAAATTTTCTATTCTAATGCTTATAAAATTGCCACTTTCTCAGAATATTATACCGATCTTAGAAAAATAGCAAAAGAAAATAAAATGCCTCTTTCTAATTATCTAAATGATACTTATTTATTTGAAACAGCAAAAAAAGAAGTATTAGAAGAAAAATACAAAGATATTGTCGCATTAATGAAAGAACCAAAGGAAAAAAGAAAAGAAAAAAAAGACATTCGCACTTTTCTATCAGATACTTTTGGAATCGCAACGCATAGTGTAGAAGAAGAAAAAAGAATAGAAGAAGAACAAATTAAAAAAAGTAAGATTCGTGCCTATAAAGATATCATCACAGGGAAGTCTTATCCAAATCGTTTGTTTACTATTCCTGAAAAACAAAAAAGAATGAGGGTAGAATACTTGAATTATTTGCGTCATTATTCCATTACTTCTCTTATTTTAATTTTTTTCATATTATCTTTTATCGGTTGGATTTGGGAAGTAAGTCTTCATTTAATTAGTAATGGAGTATTTGTGAATCGGGGTGTCTTGCATGGACCTTGGTTGCCGATTTATGGCTCAGGAGCAATCTTAATTTTGATTGTCTTAAATAAATTTAGAAAAGTACCACTCTTAGAATTTATTACTACCATTATTTTATGTGGAGTGGTAGAATATGGAACTGCCTATTATTTGGAAATGACTCATAATGGAGTAAAATGGTGGGATTATAGTGGTTATTTTCTAAATTTAAATGGTAGAATTTGTGCCGAAGGATTATTAGTCTTTGGATTAGGTGGATTTGCGATTGTTTATGTGCTTGCCCCAATTATTGATAATATTGCCAAAAGAATTGGAAGAAATGTATTAATTCCTATTTGTGCTATATTATTAGGAATTTTTATGGTTGATCAAATCTATTCTTCAAATCACCCCAACATAGGAAAAGGAATTACAGATTATGCCATGAATGAAGTAAAAAAGATGGAATATCGGAGAGAATAAAATATGATTGCTTTTATCTTATTACCAATCTATATTATCATTCATATTTATTTAATTAAGTATTTCTTAAGATGGATGTGTGCATGTGATAAGCATTTTAATAACAAGAAAATTCGCCTATTAATTATTGTTCTTTGTAGTTTTCTAGCAAGTACTCTTCTCATTGGCTTTTTTCTTCCTGTAGGTCCTTTACAACGAACGATGAATGCGATTGGCAACTATTGGTATGGAACGCTATTATATACTCTATTAATATTGCCTATTGGATGGATCATTTATCAAATAGGTAAAAAGAAAATTTCTCCTACCAAAGTCACAAAAAATAGATTATTTGTTATCGTGGGAACCCTTTGCATTTTCACAATTATTAGTATAAGTATTTATGGTTCCATGAATGCGAAAATAATTCATGAAACGAATTATGAAATTACTATTAATAAAACAACGAAAAATATAAAAGAATTGAAAATCGTAATGATTGCAGATTTGCATATTGGTTATAATATTGGTACAAAGCATATAACAAAAATGGTGGAAAAAATAAATAAACAAAATCCTGATTTAATTGTATTAGCAGGAGATATATTTGATAATGCATATGAAGCGATGGATCATCCTAATGAAATAAAAACTTTGCTACAAAGTATGAAGGCAAAATATGGAGTCTATGCGGTTTATGGAAATCATGATATTAAAGAAAAAACACTAGCTGGATTTACTTTTCAATATAAGACTAAAAAGGAAAGCGATATTCGGATGGATACACTTTTAGAAGAAGCAGGAATTACTTTATTAAGAGATGAATATATCCAATTAGAAAATGAAGTTTATTTATATGGCAGACCAGACTATTCCAAACCAGGACGTGGAATTGACCAAAGAAAAACACCACAAGAAATCACCAAAATAATGGATTCAACCAAACCAATGATTATCATAGATCATCAACCTCGAGAATTAGAACAACTACAAGAAGCAGGAGTAGATTTACTTCTATCAGGACATACGCATGATGGTCAATTATTCCCTGGCAATTGGTTAATGAAAATCGTATGGGAAAATTCTTATGGGCATAAAAAAATAAAAAATTTCCACAGTATTGTGACAAGCGGTGTCGGAGTTTATGGTCCTAATATGCGAGTAGGAACCAAAGCAGAAATTACAGTGATTCATATTAGGTTTGAAACAAACTAAAAATACACATTGATAACTATTTCATCAATAACAAAAAAGACCGAAATAGTCTTTTTTTTTAGAAATTTAACTTCTTTTATTCGCAACAAATACTTCTAACTTATCAACAATAAAATACATAAGATAGGATATAATTCCTAAAATAACAACACCAGTAATTACCAAATCAATATTGAATACTTGAGAACCATACATAATTAAATAACCAAGTCCACTTTTAGATACTAAAAGTTCTCCCATAATAACCCCAATTAAATTCATAGAAATATTAATTTTTAAAGCATTAATGATTGTTGTGTAATTACTAGGGAAAATAACCTTTTTAAAGATTTGCCATTTCGTTGCATGGAAAGATCGAAGCAAAGTAATATAACTTTGATCAGTAGCGAGGAACCCATTATAAATATTAATAATCGTAATAAAAGCACTAATCAATAAGGACATAAAAATAATAGAATTCATACTAGCACCAACCCAAATAATGATTAGAGGTCCCAATGCTACTTTAGGAAGGGAATTTAAAATAGTAAGATAAGGATCTAATATTCTTGCAAGAATTGGCATCCGCCAAAGAATAGAAGCTACTAAAATACCGATCAAAGTAGCAATCATAAAACTAATTCCCACCTCATATAAAGTAATGCCAATATGGTGAAATAAACTTCCATCACGAATAAGTCCAATCGTAGTAGAAATTACTCTACTAGGAGAAGAGGATAAAAATGTATTAGTAATTTTCCATTGTGCTAGTAATTCCCAACCAACTAAAAATATTACAATAATTAGAAAACGGAAAAATGTAACAATAATTTTTTCCCTTCTCAATTTTTTTATATATTTTTTATGCTCTAAACTATAAGTGGACATCTAAATCCCTCCAAATCTTATCATAATATTCAGAAAATTCTTTACACTTTCGATTGTGAATTGGAGTAGATTTATTCGTTAAATGAATGTCATATATTTTCTTTACTACAGAAGGTCGTTTAGAAAGTACAACAATTCGATCAGACATACTAATTGCTTCGGCAATATCATGTGTTACCATAATTGCTGTTTTCCCTTCTTTTTTTATAATATTATAAATATCATCACTAATTGCTAAGCGAGATTGATAATCTAAAGCAGACATTGGTTCATCTAAAAGTAGAATATCTGGCTTTAAAGCGAGTGTGCGGATCAAAGCAACTCTCTGTCTCATGCCTCCTGACAAACTAGAAGGATATTGTTCCATAAAATCGCCAAGACCATAAGTTTTTAATAATGAAATAACATAAGCTTTGCTTTCTTCTGTTAATTGACCAGTAACTTCTAAACCAATCAAACAATTATCTAAGATATTACGCCAAAAGAATAAAGAATCATTCTGTAACATATAGCCAATGGTAACATCCTTTTGAAAAGAAAAAGTTCCATTAGACTTTTCCTCTAATCCAGAAAGAATGGAAAGTATCGTTGACTTTCCACACCCACTAGGTCCTACAATAGAGATAAACTCTTTGTCATAAATATCTAGATTAATATCTTTAATTGCTTCCACTTCCGTCTTTTTACTATGATAAGTTTTTGATAAGTTTTTAATATGAAGTAATTTATTTTTCATTATAGATCAACTTACTATATGGTACTTTGCTTTCTATTTGACCATTATCAATCATAATTTCTTGTAAGTGATCAAATGATTCTTGACTAAATTTTGTTGTCGTAGGCCAAGCATCAATACTACGATATCGTTTTACTACTTTTTCCAAATCACTTAGAGAAGTATCTGGAAATTGACTTAGAATGGTTTCGGCTACTTCTTTATCACTATGATTGTGAACGAAGTCTAATCCTTTTTGAATTGCTTTTTCAAAATTAGCAATTAATTCCTTATTCTGTTTAATATAACTTTTTCTAGCTGAATAAGAAGTATAAGGAACGATTCCTCCTAATTCACCAAGACTAGCCACCACATAACCTTGTCCTTGTTGTTCAAGTTCTAAGGCATTAGGTTCAAATAGACTCACAAAGTCTCCTTGGCCACCAATAAAGGCACCACTCATTGCCGCAAATGCCACAGAAGTATCAATTTCTAAATCAGTTTTTGGATTAATACCATTTTGTTTTAAGGCATATTCCAAAATCATTTCTGGCATTCCACCAGCTCTCCCACCAATAATAGTTTTTCCTTTTAAATCATCTAATGTAAAATTGTCATATTTTTCTCTAGATACTAGGAAAGAACCATCTTTTTGGGTAAGTTGTGCAAATGTTTTTAGATAATCTTTTTCTCCACCATGATAGACATAGATAGTTGCTTCACTTCCTGAAAAACCAATATCTGCATCTCCAGATAATACTGCCGCACTTACTTTGTCTGCTCCAGCAGTTAAGATTAACTCAATATCAATCCCATAATCTTTAAAATAACCCTTTTCAATTGCTACATATTGTGGTGCGTAGAAAATTGTATGAGCAACTTCTGCTAAAGTAACCTTTGTAGTACTTTTTTTGCTTTCTTTTTTATTAAAATCAAATAACACAGAAGCAATCAGTAAAAATAATATAATTCCACATAAAATGTAGACTAAAACTTTCTTTATCATAATTCTCCTTTCTAACTAAAGTATTATATGAAAAAAATAAAAATGTGTTATTCACAACGAAGCAAATGAAATAATAAAAAAGGGAAAAGATACATCGTGAAATGAAAAAGTAAATTCCAGTTTCAAAAAATGTAAAAGGAATGTAAGAGAAACCTCTATTTTAAAGAGGTT